>CBFHCK010000304.1:0-3501 GCA_965653955.1 uncultured Spongiibacteraceae bacterium | reverse complement strand
GGAAACATCGCTAACGGTGCCGGGCATCCGCTACGTCATCGATAGCGGCCTCGCGCGTATCAGCCGTTACAGCGTGCGCTCGAAATTGCAGCGTCTGCCGATCGAGCCAATCGCGCGTGCGAGTGCCGAGCAGCGCAAAGGCCGTTGCGGACGTATCGGACCCGGTATTTGCGTGCGGTTATACGACGAGCCCGATTTCAATGCGCGCCCGGAATTTACCGATGCGGAAATTTTACGCACGAATCTCGCTTCCGTAATTTTGCGTTTACTTGAGTTACGTCTTGGCGGCATCGACGAATTTCCGTTTGTCGATGCGCCGGATTCGCGTCAAATCAGCGACGGCTTTCTGCTGCTCGAAGAACTGGGCGCGGTGCAGGAGCGTCGCACCCTCACCGCGACAGGAAAATTACTCGCACGTTTGCCGGTCGATCCGCGCGTCGCGCGCATGCTGGTGGCCGCCAAACAGCGTGGCAGCCTGCATGAACTGTTGATTATCGTGAGCGCATTGTCGGTACAAGACCCGCGCGAGCGTCCCGTCGAAAAGCAGCAGGCCGCGGATGAATTGCATCGGCGTTTTCAGCATCCCGAGTCCGATTTTCTCGGTTATGTGAATTTATGGAATTATTTCGAGCAGCAGCGACAGGCGCTGAGCCAGAATCAATTGCGCAAGCTATGCGAGCGCGAAATGTTGTCGTATCTGCGTATGCGCGAATGGCGCGATGTGCACACACAGCTGAAGCTCGCGTGCAATGAATTGGGCTTGCGCGAAAATCAGCAAGCTGCCGATTACGAAGCAGTACATCGCGCGATTCTCGCGGGTTTGTTAAGCCAGATCGCTGCGCTCGACGAGCAGCGCGAATATCTTGGTGCACGCAATCGCAAACTGCGGATTTTTCCCGGTTCATCGCAATTCAAGAAAAACCCGAAGTGGATTGTCGCGGCGGAAATTGTTGAAACCACGCAGGTGTATGCGCGTTGCGTGGCGCGTATCGATCCCGTGTGGGTGTTGGGCATCAACGACGCCTTGTTGAAGCGCAGCCACAGCGAGCCGCATTGGCACGCAAAAAGCGGTAAGGTCGTCGCGCTCGAAACGATTACGCTTTACGGCTTGGTGGTCAGCGATAAACAGCGCGTACATTTCGGCGACATTGATCCGACGCAGGCGCGCGAAATTTTTATTCGCAGCGCATTGGTCGGTGGCGACTATCGCACTAACGCGCCATTTTTAATTCATAACCGCAGCGTTGTCGGCGATATTCAGCAATTGGAAGATAAAACGCGCCGGCGCGATATTCTCGCCGACGACGAAGAGCTATTTCGTTTTTACGCAGAACGAATTCCCGCTGATATCGTCACTGCGGCGCAATTCGAACACTGGCGAAAAAAAATCGAAGTGCAGCAGCCGCGCTTATTGTTTGTCGATCCGATGCAATTGATGCGGCATGCCGCCGAGCACGTTACCGAAGCGCAATTCCCCGACAGCATCGCCATCGGCGATGTGCAGTTCAAACTGATTTATCGATTCGAGCCCGGTCATGCGCAGGACGGCGTCAACGTCATCGTGCCGATCGCGCTGTTAAATCGTGTGCCGGAATTTCGGTTGGATTGGCTGGTGCCGGGCTTGCTGCGCGATAAATGCATCGCGCTACTTAAAACGTTACCGAAGCTTTGGCGCAAACAATTCGTGCCGATTCCCGAAGCCGTCGATCGCGTGTTTGCGCAGTTGCAGCCGGTCGATCGCCCTTTACATGCGGCACTTGCCGATGCGCTTACCTCGATTCATCGCGAGCGTATCCCCGATAACGAATGGCATTTCGATCAGCTCGAAGATTTTTATCGGCCGAATTTTCGCGTGCTCGATAGCGATGGTGAATTACTTGCACAGGGGCGCGATCTCGCTGCATTAAAACAACAGTTGCAGCAGCCCATGCAACAAAGTCTGCAGCAGCAGGTGAGCAACAGTTTTCAGCGCGAAGCATTGCAGCGCTGGGATTTCGGCCAATTGCCGGAGACGTATCGATTCGAGCAAGCGGGGCAGACAATCACCGCGTATCCGGCGTTAGTCGACGAAAACGACAGCGTTGCGATTCGATTGGTCGAATCGCCACAATTAGCGCGACAAAAATCGGAACAGGGCGTTATTCGTCTGCTGCAATTGCAATCAGCATCGACAGTGAAATATCTCCGTAAGGAATTGCTGCGCGGTAATACGGTCAATCTGCAACTTGCCGGTATCGATCAGCGTCGTGAAATATGGGTCGAGGATGTCATTGAGGCGAGCTATCGTGAAGTGTTCATCAACGGTCGCGAATTGCCGCGCGATCAGGCGCAGTTCGAGCAGTGTTTGCAGCAGGGCATCAATACCGTCACGTCGATTGCACAACGCTATGCAGCGCTGCTGCAAACCGTTGCGGAAGGTTACGCGCAAATTCGCAAACAGCGTCGTCAAGGCAGCGAATTAGCGTGGCTACCCGTATTCGAGAATATCGATCAACAATTGGCAATGTTGTTTAAGCCACGTTTCATCGTCGATACGCCCTGGCAATGGTTGCAGCACTATCCACGCTATTTACAGGCCATTGTGCAGCGTCTGGAAAAACTTCGCGGTTTTTTTCAGCGCGATCGCGAGCTGAACCGCGAGCTGATGCCATTACAGCGACAATTGCAGGACATGTTGCAACGCAAACCCGATGCGATGACGCAATGCGATGTGTTAATTCGTTATCGCTGGTTGCTCGAAGAATTGCGCGTATCGATGTTCGCGCAAACGCTGGGAACGATCGAGCCGGTGTCGGCGAAAAGATTGCGCGATTTGTGGCTTCAGGTACGCGAGCAATGTGGATAGGCACGGCAATTTCTAAAACGTCGGCTTTTTCGTTATAGTCCCGTTCAATTGTTTTTAATGGCGTTAATTGATGGAGTAAACGCGTGAAAATAGGGCTCAGATCTTTAACGTTCGCAGCTGTTATCTTTTCGTCGTTGGCGAGCGCCGCCCCCGACGAGGCAGCTAATCCCGATCCGTGGGAGCCGTTGAACCGCAAAATATATGTGTTTAACGATTATGCCGACCGGTACGCGCTAAAACCGTTGGCGAAGGGTTACCAGGCAGTCACGCCACAATTTGTCGAGGATGGCATTCACAACGTGTATGCGAATCTCGGCGAAGTGAGCACGTTTCTGAATAGTTTGCTGCAAGCCAAATTTAAAAATAGCGCGGAGACCGGCGGGCGTTTCCTGGTAAATACGACGGTGGGCTTGGTCGGTTTTTTTGATGTGGCGTCGAAGATGGGTCTTGAGCAGCACAACGAGGACTTCGGTCAAACACTCGGTTATTGGGGTGTTCATGCGGGACCCTACCTGATGGTGCCATTGCTGGGCCCAAGGACATTACGCGATGGTTTCGGATCGGTAGCCGATTCCTATTCCGATCCATTGCCCTATGCGGTCGATCATGTCCCGACGCGCAATCAGCTACTCGCGGTTCGGGTGATCGATACTCGC
>CBFHCK010000303.1:0-3503 GCA_965653955.1 uncultured Spongiibacteraceae bacterium | reverse complement strand
CACCAGGCGTTGTTCGTCGAGCGTAAATTCCAACTGACTGCCATCGGGCAGCGATTTGCAGATATCGACCAGCTTGCGAGCGGGTACGGTGACTTCGCCTTGCGATTCCGGCGTGGTATCGAGCGCGACGTGGCCGACCAGCTCGACTTCGAGATCGGTTCCAGTGATCGACAGCCGCTGGCCGTTCAGCACCAGCAATACGTTCGCGAGAATAGGCAATGTTTGACGACGCTCGACGACGCCCGCTGCAAGGTTCAGCGGCTTCAACAAGGCTTCGCGGGAAATAACAAATTTCATGGCAGCTTCTTCTTCAATTTGGGAGTAAAAGGCGCGAGGACGCCAATCTATCATGTGGTGAGCGAGCGCAACAAATTCTGGTAATCTTCGCGAATATCGGCGTCGATTTCGCGCATTTCCTTAATCTTGCGGCACGCATGCAGCACCGTTGTATGGTCTCGACCGCCAAAGCTATCGCCGATTTCCGGCAAGCTGTGATTGGTCAATTCCTTCGCCAGCGCCATCGCCACTTGACGAGGACGGGCCACCGAACGACTGCGCCGCTTCGACATCAGCTCGGCCAGCTTGATTTTGTAGTACTCGGCCACGGTGCGCTGGATATTGTCGAGGCTGACCTGCCTATCCTGTAGCGCCAACAAATCCTTCAGCGAATCCTTTATCAGCGGAATATCGATGCTGCGCGCAGTGAAATGCGCGCTGGCAATAACCCGCTTCAGCGCGCCTTCCAGTTCGCGAACGTTCGAGCGAATACGCTGCGCCAGAAAGAAGGCAGCATCCGGCGGCAGATCCACGTTCGATTGATCGGCTTTCTTCATCAGGATCGCAACGCGGGTTTCCAGCTCAGGCGGCTCAACCGCAACCGTGAGACCCCAACCGAAACGGGACTTGAGTCGCTCCTCAAGGCCGTTTATCTCTTTCGGATAACGATCGCAGGTCAGGATCATCTGTTGGCCGCCCTCAAGAAGCGCATTGAACGTGTGGAAAAACTCTTCCTGCGAACGTTCCTTATTAGCGAAGAATTGAATGTCATCGATCAACAATGCGTCGACCGAGCGGTAATACCGCTTGAATTCATTGATCGCGTTTAACTGCAGCGCTTTCACCATGTCGGCAACAAAACGTTCCGAATGCAGGTAGACGATCTTCGCGTTCGGATTGCGTTGTAATAGCGCATTGCCGACCGCGTGCATTAAGTGCGTCTTACCGAGGCCGACGCCTCCATATAAAAAGAGGGGGTTGTACGCGCCGCCGGGATTGTCCGCCACTTGCATCGCCGCAGCTCGTGCCAGCTGGTTCGATTTGCCCTCGACGAAGTTTGCAAACGTGTAATTTTCGATGAGGCTGTTCTGGTGCTTGATGCTGCCTTCCACCTCCACCTGTCTCGACCCGGACAAGCGGGGTAAGGCTGCGGCGGGAGTCGGTTGAGCTTTGGGCTTTTCCGCTGCCGGAATGGCGCCGACCGTGGCCCGGCTACCGACATCGAGCACAACGGTATACGAGTGATCAGGCGCTACTTCATTAACCAATTCGCGAATGCGGGCCAGAAATTTATCGTTAACCCAATCGCGGACGAATCGGTTCGGGGCAAGCAGGCGTATTTGCGCATCGTCGCCACTGACAGCGAGCGGTCGAATCCAGGTGTTGAACTGCTGTGCCGGCAGCTCATCCTGCAAATATTCCACGCATTTCTGCCACGTTAATTCCGGCAAAACATTTCCCCATTGATCTAATTCTTGAGCGGTTGAAGCCGGCATTCTCATCCGTGCCTTTCTTAGTATGAAAATTATTTGGATGATGCGGGTAAGGCGCGCATTCTACTCGGAGGGCGCATAGTTATCCACAAAAATTAGCTGACGACAATGGCGACTCAAGGAATTACTTTTTATTAATATTCAACAAGTTGGAATTAAAAGTCATGCAGCAGACGTGTCGAGCGCCTGATATTTTTTGAGTGTGGATAACTTTGCTGCTTAGCTGTGGATAACATCTGCACAAGCACTGAATTTACCAGGGTTAACCTGTGTACGGGACGGCACATAACGCCTGACACAGGTCGCCCCGCTCAGAGTGCGTTATAAATTGCTAATGCAGAACGGATTCTATAGAATGCCGCGTCTTTTTCCGGCTCTGGCGCTTCCGCCAAAGCCACTGAACTTAGCAATGGGAAACCGCCATGAAAAGAACATTCCAGCCAAGCACTCTGAAACGCGCCCGTGTCCACGGCTTCCGCGCGCGCATGGCGACCGCTAATGGTCGTAAAGTGCTGTCTCGCCGTCGCGCTAAAGGTCGCCATCAGCTGATCGGCTAAGCGCCGCCGGTTGAGGTCGATTCGGCGCGGTGACTGGCTACGGCTATTCCAAAGCACTGCGCCTGCTGACGCCCGCGGATTTCAAGCAGGTATTCGATGCTGCCGCGCTGCGGGTATCCAGTAAAGAGCTATTAATTCTCGCGCGCTTCAATCGCTTTGATCACCCTCGGCTTGGCCTTGTTATCGCCAAGAAAAATGTGCGCAAAGCGGTACAGCGCAACCGTGTCAAACGCATCATTCGTGAAAGCTTCCGCTCTGGCCAGGCTGCTCTAGCCGATGGCGGGCGAGGGATTGATGCGATCGTGCTGGCCCGTGCCGGCCTTGATCGGCTTGACAACAACGTCCTGCACGAGCTGCTCGATCAACTCTGGCGACAGCTCCAGCGCAAGGCTCGCAAACAGACGACGGAGTAACCTCATGCTCGCCCGGCTGTTCATCGCGTTGATCCAACTCTATCGCTGGTGCGTGAGCCCATTACTCGGCCCGCGCTGTCGCTTTTACCCCAGTTGTTCCGAATACGCCGTTACCGCACTGCGCACCCATGGCGCCGTGCGCGGTAGTTGGCTGAGCGCCTGTCGATTGGCGCGCTGCCACCCTTGGCACGACGGCGGCTACGATCCAGTGCCGCCCTGTTCCTGTCACCCCGTCAATTCTTCCCAGGTATAAACCTTCGTATGGATATCCAGCGTTATCTATTGATCGCCGTCATCGCCGTACTGTCATTTATGTTGATGACCGAATACGTGCATTTTTCGCAGCGGCCGACAACAGCGCCAGTGGCCGCCGCTTCTGCACAGTCGCCGGAATTATCCGTGCCTCAACCATCATCCCCGAGCGATGTACCGGCCGCTGTGGCGAATGTTGCCGCGCCCGCTTCAGTAGACGGGCCTGCTGCCAATGCGACGTCTCGTTACGTGCATGTACGTACTGACGTGTTGGATATCAAAATCGATCGTCAGGGTGGTGACATCGTTTATGCCGCGCTACCCCAGCACAGTGAAAAACTAAAAACGCCGGACAAACCGTTCGTACTGTTAAGTCCCGACACACCGCGCACCTACGTTGCTCAAAGCGGATTGGTCGGGCTCGACAGCAACGCTGCGCGTCCTTTGTATCAGGCCACCAACGAAAATTATCTGCTGACGGATGGCACAGACACATTGACCGTGGCGTTGAG
>CBFHCK010000302.1:0-3514 GCA_965653955.1 uncultured Spongiibacteraceae bacterium | reverse complement strand
ATAGCTGAATACACCGTTTTGCTCGCTGCTTTCGAGCAGTCGATGACCGCTTTGTTCCGCGAACGAGCGAAAGTCGCGCTGTGAGCCCGGGTCGGTCGCAAGCACGCGCAATTGCTCGCCGCTATTCATCGTATTCAATGCCTGTTTCGCTTTTAGGAGCGGCAGCGGGCAATCCAGGCCGCAAGTGTCGAGTTCGCGCATAGGCCTCTCGGTGTATTGTATTTGAGGAAGAGATTTGCTCTGCTTCGTGCAGCAAAGGCGCGCCAGTATAAGCGAGCGTCAGAGTTGCGCATTAGTCAGTTTTTGTCATTCGATCGTGATGTGAGCGGAATTTGGCTGGCAGGTATGGTCAGAGCTAAAGTAGCCGAATCTCAACGTGTGGAATCACAGTGAAAAATAGTCAACGCTTTATTGTTGCATTGTTAGCGGCAGCGCTGTTGCCGGCTGACAATGTCATCGCGGTGCCGCCTAATAGCGTTAGCCTGCCGGAACTCGGCGACAGCGCGTCGAGCACATTTTCGAATCAGCAGGAATATGAGCTAGGCCGCGCGTGGCTGAAAATGTTTCGCAGCCAGGTGCGCACGGTCACCGATCCGCTGTTACAGGATTACGCCGAATATCTCGTCTACAAGCTGGCCGCAGTCAGTCAGCTCAAGGACCGTCGGCTCGAAGTCGTGGTAATCGATAATCCGACCATCAACGCGTTTGCAGTGCCGGGCGGTGTTGTGGGACTGCATAACGGTGCGTTGTTGTCAGCGGATACGGAAGCGCAGCTCGCGTCGATCATCGGCCACGAATTGGCGCACTTGAGCCAGCGGCATTTCGCGCGCGGCGTTGAACAGCAACAGCGCTCGGCGTTGCCGACAATGGCGGGAATGCTCGGCGCGTTAGTTTTAGCTGCGACCACGCGAGGCGATGCGGGTATGGCGGCGATGGCGGCGACGCAGGCCGCGGCGCAGCAGAATCAGTTGCGCTTCAGCCGCGAGAACGAGCAGGAAGCCGATCGCATCGGAATGGATACGCTGACGAAGGCGGATTACGATCCGAACGCATTCGCATCGATGTTCGAAAAAATGCTCGCGGCCAATCGGTATGTGGGCCGCAATCCGCCCGAATTTTTATTGACTCACCCGCTCACCGAAAGCCGCGTCAGCGATGCGCGAAACCGTGCCCGCGATTATCCGCGCAAAGTGTATGTCGACAATCTCGATTACCAGTTGATGCGCGCACGCGTCGAGGTGCATTTGGCCAGCAATAATTCGGAAGCGCTGAAGAAATTCAAGGCGCGAATGAAAGGGCAGTCGCGTACTGTCGAGGCGGATCAATACGGTCTTGCGCTGGCGTATATGCAGGCGGGTCAATTGAAAGAAGCGCGCGAGCAATTGACGCCGTTACTGCAAAAAGATCCGCGGCGCATGGCGTATGTGGTGAGCGATGCACAATTTGATATCAACGCCGGCGAAGCGGATAAAGCGATCGAAAAATTACGCACGCAATTGCGCGTCAACCCCGGCAATTATCCGTTGGCGATGACCTATGCCGATGCGTTGCTGAAATCGAATCAACCGCAACTCGCGGAAACGGTTTTGCAGGAGCAGGTCAAGCTGCGACCGAACGACCCGTATGTATGGTACGAGCTCGCCGAAACGCATGGCCTTGCCGGCAATATTCTCGGCGTGCATCAGGCGCGCGCAGAATATTTCGTGCTGAATGGCGTATTGGACAAAGCGGAACAACAGTTGGGCTATGCGTTAAAACTGGTGCAGAACGATTCGATCACCACCACCAAAATTGAAGAGCGCATCCGCCAGATTAAAACGCTAAAAGAACAAATCGAAAAAATGTAATCACCGCATCGTAGTTATTTGATCGGCGATTTTTCCAGTTTCCGCGCCAATGTGCGCCGGTGCATGCCGAGCCGGCGCGCAGCTTCTGAAATATTGAAATTGCACGCGGCGAGTACCTCGTGAATGCGCTCCCATTCGAGCGTTTTTATCGATGTCGGCCGCTGCGTTAATTCGATGCTGTCGTTGCCGGTTGCGCGCTCGAAAGCTGCTTCGATATCGTCGGTGTTCGACGGCTTTGCCAGGTAATGACAGGCGCCTAATTTAATCGCTTCGACTGCCGTCGCAATGCTCGCGTAGCCGGTCAGCACAACGATCACTATTTTTTCCGAATGCGCATGCAGCGCCTTCACGCAGGCGAGACCCGAATCGCCGCCGCCGAGTTTCAAATCGACCACCGCGTGTGTCGGCGAGTGTGCATCGAGTTGCGCAATCGCCTCTTCAAGGTTCGTGGCGGAATACACGGTATAGCCACGCCGTTCGAACGAACGTTGCAGCGTGCGACCGAATGTTTCGTCGTCTTCGACGATCAACAATTGGCGCGACGATGAACCCGTGGGAGAAATGGAATCATCGGCGTTCATTGCATCCTCTCTTTCAAAGTTCATCGGCGGTGCTGGCCTCGATAGGAGGTTCGAGAGTCAGCGATGCCAATGGCAGTGTCAGCGTGACCAGTGCACCGCCCAGTTCTCGGTTGCGGGTTTCGATGTGACCGCCGAGCGCCCGCACGACATTGACCGCAAGAAACAATCCCAATCCGCCACCGGGGCGACCCTTGGTCGACTGGTACGGCTGGCCGATGCGCTCGAGCATCGATGGCGCGAAGCCGGGGCCGTTGTCGAATACGCGCAGCATTAAATCGTCGCCCTCGCGGAATGCTTCGAAAGCCAGCCACTCGGGCGAGGCTTCGAGCGCATTGTCGAGAATATTGCAGATCGTCTGCTTCAGACCTTCGTCGGACACGATAGTCAGATCATCGACGACGCGTTTGACGTAATCGAACTTCCGCACCGGTCGTGTAGCGCGCCAGCCTGCGACGACATCGTCCAGAAATTCACTGACCGTGGTTTGAATCAACGCTTCGGCGCGCATATTGCCGGCCGACAGCAAAATGCCGCTGACAATCGCTTTGCAGCGATCGAGCTGGAGCTGCATTTCACTCAGTTCTTCGAGCAGTTCGGGCTCGGACGCAATCGCCGGCAGATGTTTCCAGTCGCCGAGAATGACCGAAATGGTGGCGAGCGGCGTGCCGAGTTCATGCGCCGCGCCCGATGCGAGCAAGCCCATCCGCACAATGTGCTCTTCTTCCGAAGCGCGTTCGCGCAATGTAATCAGTCGTGCATCGTGCGCGCGCAGCATGCCGTTGATGCGATTGATGAACACCACCAGCAGCGCGGCGTTCAGCGCAAAACAAATCAGCAGCCCGTCGAGATAATGTTCGCGCGGAATTGCCACTGGTCCCGACCATAGCGTCAACCCGACGAAACACAGGCCCGTAATCGCGGCGAGAATCCAGGTTGCCAGTAACGGCAGCAATACCGCGCCCAGCACGACCTGCAACAGATATAAAAATACAAACGGATTCGTCGCGCCGCCGCTCAGGTAAAGCTGCGCGGTCAGCGTGGCGACATCGATCAGCAATGCGAGAAACAGCGAGACGCGCGATACCT
>CBFHCK010000301.1:0-3521 GCA_965653955.1 uncultured Spongiibacteraceae bacterium | reverse complement strand
TCACGACGACCAACATGGCACCGCGATCGTCACTGCCGCCGGTATGCTGAATGCGCTGGAAATCCAGGGTAAATCGATCGAAACCGCAAAAATCGTTTGCCTCGGCGCTGGTGCCGCCGCGATTGCATGCATGCGTTTATTGGTCAGCCTCGGCGCGAAGAAAGAAAACCTGTTTATGGTCGATCGCCGCGGCGTTATTTATCCCGGCCGCGAAGGGTTGAACGAATACAAAGAAGAATTTCTCAACGACACCACCGCGCGCACGCTCGCCGATGCGCTGAATGGTGCCGATGTATTCGTCGGCTTATCCGGCGCGAATTTGATGAGCGCCGATATGTTGAAATCGATGGCGCCTAAGCCGATCGTATTTGCGTGCTCGAATCCCGACCCGGAAATTCAACCCGAGCTCGCGCTCGCCACCCGCGACGATTTAATTATCGCCACCGGTCGCAGCGACTATCCGAATCAGGTCAACAATGTGCTCGGCTTTCCGTTTATTTTTCGCGGCGCGCTCGACGTGCGCGCGAAACGCATCAACGAAGCGATGAAAGTGGCTGCGGTGCATGCGCTGCGCGATCTGGCAAAAGAACCGGTGCCTGCCGAGGTATTGAAGGCGTTCAATTTGAAAGAGCTGAGCTTCGGTCGCGACTACATCATTCCGAAGCCGATGGATGTGCGTCTGCTCGGTATCGTTGCCGGCGCAGTGGCGAAAGCCGCAGTGGATTCGGGCGTGGCGCGCTTGCCGTATCCGAAGAACTATCCGCTGTAAGGCGCTTGTCCTCGTAATAAATTGGCATCTGAATAAAAAAGGCGGCTCGAAGCCGCCTTTTTTATTGTCGCCAAATTTATTCGCTAATGCCGCCGAGCGCTCCGAGCTGACGCTCAAGTAACTCCGCGTCACCGAGGTTCAACTCCACCAGACGCCGCAAATTACTGATGCTGTCGATATCGATGTGCTCGCATTCGAAACCGATCAACCCCGGTTCGGTGTGGCGACAACGCACCGTCATTTCAATACTCGCGTTCGCATCCAAGCTGATCGCTGCCTTTAACGGCAACCGCGTATCGATGCGCCAATCGGCAGGCTCTTCCACCAGCAAACCCTTTAACGACAGATCCACAAGCGCTGCGTTCCAGTGCTTGTCACCTTGACGCAGCTCGACCCACGCGTCGAATAGCACGCGACTGAACTGACGACGATCCTGTTGTTCTTCGCTCATTACGACAACCTCTGCCAATCGGTCGCGCCAGTGTAAACAATCGCCGCGACCGTTTCTGCCGATTAGCGCTACCGCCGAGGCGATTCTTTCAACCGTCGAGTGGATTATTTCAGGCGCTTGTATTTCATCCGCTGCGGCGTCGCGTTTTCGCCTTTACGCTTGATGAAATCGGCGTGGTACTCGCTGAAGTTGCCTTCGAAGAACAGCACCTGCGAATCGCCTTCGTACGCAAGAATGTGCGTAGCGATCCGGTCGAGGAACCAGCGATCGTGCGAAATCACCATCGCGCAGCCCGGGAATGCCAGCAGCGCTTCTTCGAGTGCGCGCAATGTTTCGACATCGAGATCGTTCGATGGCTCATCGAGCAGCAGTAGATTGCCACCCTCTTTCAACGTGCAGGCAAGCTGCAAACGTCCGCGTTCGCCGCCCGACAGATCGCCGACGCGTTTCTGCTGATCGCCGCCCTTGAAATTGAAGCGGCCGATATACGAGCGCGACGGCACTTCATAGTTGCCGATGCGGATGATGTCGTGACCATCCGATACCGCTTCCCATACTGTCTTGTTGTCGTCGAGTTTTTCGCGAGTTTGTTCGACGTACGCGAGCTGCACCGTTTCGCCGATGCGGATCGAACCGCTATCGGGTTGCTCACGGCCGGCGATCATCCGGAACAGTGTCGATTTACCCGCGCCGTTGCCGCCGACAATGCCGACGATCGCGCCGGCCGGTATCGTGAAGCTGAGATTCTCGAACAGCACATGGTCGCCATACGCCTTCGAAATGTTATTGACCTCGACCACGAGATCGCCAAGGCGCGGTCCCGGCGGAATGTAAATCTCGTTGGTTTCGTTGCGGGTCTGGAATTCCTGCGACTGCATTTCTTCGAAACGCTGCAAACGCGCCTTGCTCTTGGCCTGGCGGCCTTTCGCGTTCTGCCGTACCCATTCGAGTTCGGACTTCATCGTTTTCAGATGCGCGGCTTCCTGCTTCTGCTCCTGCTCCAACCGTTTCTCGCGCGCTTCGAGCCAGCCCGAGTAATTGCCTTCGAACGGAATGCCGCGACCGCGATCGAGCTCGAGAATCCAGCCGGCGGCGTTATCGAGGAAGTAACGATCGTGGGTGATCGCGACGACAGTGCCGGGGAATTCACAGAGGAAATGCTCCAACCAAGCGACCGATTCGGCGTCCAAGTGGTTGGTCGGCTCGTCGAGCAGCAGCATGTCCGGGTTCGACAGCAGCAGCCGGCACAACGCGACGCGGCGGCGCTCGCCACCGGAAATTTTGGTGACATCGGCATCCCACGGCGGCAGCCGCAATGCATCGGCGGCAACTTCGAGCTTGTGCTCGAGGTTGTGTGCATCCGACGCCTGAATGATGTTTTCGAGTTGTTCCTGCTTCTTTGCCAGCGCATCGAAATCGGCGTCGGGTTCGGCGTAGGCCGCGTAGACTTTTTCCAGCTCGGCCAGCGCATTCACCGCCTCGGCGACGCCCTCTTCCACATTGCCGCGCACGTCTTTATTCGGATCGAGCGGCGGCTCCTGCGACAGATAGCCGATCTTGATGCCGGGCTGCGGACGGGCTTCGCCGTTAAACTCGCCATCGACACCGGCCATGATGCGCAACAGCGTCGATTTACCCGAGCCATTCAGGCCGAGCACGCCGATCTTGGCGCCGGGGAAAAAGGACAGGGAAATATCGGTGAGAATTTCGCGCTTGGGCGGCACGATTTTGCTCACGCGGTTCATCGTATAAACGTATTGGGCCATGCCGGTGGGTACCTCAAATTCTGAGTGCGGGAAGGTATCGAATCCCCTCCCCCGACGCAATCGCTTGTTGTCGCTCAGACGACGGCGATTAGGCTACAATTGCGCCCCTTTCGAGCACGGCCGTGCGCTTTTCCTGGGAGATTTAACCGATGTTTAACAAAGACATGACCATCGCCGGTTACGACGACGCGTTGCTGAACGCGATTCGCGGCGAAAACCAACGCCAGGAAGAACACATCGAGCTGATCGCCTCGGAAAACTACGCCAGCCCGCGCGTACTCGAAGCGCACGGCAGCCAGCTGACCAACAAATACGCCGAAGGCTATCCGGGCAAGCGTTATTACGGCGGTTGCGAATACGCCGACGTGGTCGAGCAACTCGCGATCGATCGCATCAAGCAGGTATTCGACTGCGATTACGCAAACGTGCAGCCGCACTCGGGTGCACAGGCCAACGCCGCGATCTTCCTCGCGCTGGTCAATCCGGGCGACACGGTAATGGGCATGAATCTGGCGCAGGGCGGTCACCTGACGCA
>CBFHCK010000300.1:0-3557 GCA_965653955.1 uncultured Spongiibacteraceae bacterium | reverse complement strand
AGCTGGAGTCAGCAGGCGTATGTAAAAGCCTCGAACAACGTCGCCGATCTTTATTTCGGCTGGTCGCTCTCTTTGAGCGACGACGGCAATTGGCTTGCAGCCGGCGCTCCCGGTGCATCGAACGAGGCCGGCGCTGCTTATCTCTTCAGCCGAAGCAGCGGCAGCAGCAGCTGGAGTGAGCGCGCTCAGGTAAACGCATCGAACGCCAATGCCGAGGACAGCTTCGGCGCTGCACTCGCACTCAGCGGCAATGCCACCACGCTGGCCGTCGGTGCGCCATACGAAGCGAGCGCAGGCGGCAATCAGGCCGACAATTCGGCAGCCAAATCGGGCGCGGTTTACGTTTTCACCGGCAGCGGCAGCAGCTGGGCCCAACAGGCATACATCAAGGCCTCGAATGCCGATATCGACGATAACTTCGGCGCGGCGGTCGCGCTGAGCGACGCTGGCGACACGCTCGCAGTCGGTGCTCCCTACGAGCAAAGCAACGCCACTGGCGTTGGCGGCGACCCAGCCAACGATAGCGCCGACGACGCTGGCGCGGCGTATGTGTTCAAACGTACCGGTAGCAGCTGGGCGCAGCAGGCGTATATCAAAGCCTCGAACACCAACGTCAACGATGATTTCGGGATGACGCTGGCTCTCAGCTCGGACGGCAATGCGCTGGTGGTCGGCGCAATCGGCGAATCGGCAAACAGTATTGGCATTGATGGTGCGCAGAACGACAATTCTAAAGACGGTGTTGGCGCTGCCTATTTATTCGGGCGCACCGGTAGTGCCTGGTCGCAACAGCACTACATCAAGCCAAGGACCGCTAACCTCGGCACTGAATTCGGCAGCGCGATCGGTCTCAGCGCCGACGCAACGACACTCGCGATCAGCGGCGCGTTTGAACGCAGCAGTGCCACTGGCATCGGCGGCGATCAGTCCATCACCACCAGCGCCGACGCAGGAGCGTTGTGGCTGTTCTGATTCGGAAAGCCAAATAAAAAAGCCGCGATCGATTCGCGGCTTTTTTTTGGAATCTTCATTTAACTCATAGACGCAGCAACTGCCTTACGGCTGGGGTGTGTCCGCAATCTGGTCACTCGCGACTTTTTGCCAACCATCGCCGGGATTGAACTGCGTCATGCCCTCTGCGATGGACGCGCTTTTTGCACCGAGATCTTTTTCATAAAGCTGGCCGTCGTGACTGATCATGAAAGACATGATGCCGCTTTCGCCATAACTCATCGGCCACGCAATCAACGCAAAACCGCTGACCATACGCTTACCGATTAAATAGCTGTACGCACCACCGGGTGCGGCCGGTCCCTGCGCGTTTAAAATTTTGTAGCGATAACCGTGATAACCCTCGCCGATTTTTTTTCGCGTATCGGCGAACAACGGCCCGAGCGGGCTTTGCGGCTTACCTTCCGCAACAGGCCAATACAAGCCGTCGTGTTTGTCGGGCGAACTCGCGAATTTCTGCGCGTATTGCAGCACTTCGTCGCCATCGCGATCGATGCTCGCGTATTCGCGCTGCGCATCGAAATAGGCAAGTGCCGCCTGCATTGCTGCGAGTTCATTACGACCGATGCGGCGCGTTGTCATTTCATCGGCGCCCGCACGCACATCGAAATACCAACCCTTCGCGCCGTGCGCGATCGGAATCGGCAGCGTCCAGCGCTGTTCGCCAACTGCGATTGTCGCTTCGCCGGGTGCGATCATTTCAATGCGATGCGATGTATCCCATGCTGCAAGAAATGCATCGATGTCTTCACGATCCTGCGTCGGAATGAATTTACGCCAATCGGCACCGAGCACTATTTGCATCGCCGCGAGATCGTTACGTTTCACCGCCGTGACCATCGCCTCTGCTGCCTCTTCCGGCGTTGAATAATGCTGCTGCGCCATCAGCGAAATCGGAACAGTCGCGCAAACAATCGAAACAATTAACGTCGGCAGCGAACACCATAAATTTTTCATCCGCGTCGCCCTCCACCACCGCCGCGTCCACCGCCACCACCTCCACCGCTGCGTTGCCGACTGAAATTGCCGCGATCGGCTTGCCGACGCGAACGATCAGCGTTACCCGCATCGCGAAATGCACTATCGCCGCCCCGCGCACGATCGTTTTGCCGCATCGAATCGCGATCTCTTCCGCTGCGATCGCCGAACGCATTGTCGGCGCGATTCCCTCTATCTCTACCATCATCAAAGCTATCGCGTTCGCGATTCGAATTGCGTGCGGCATTTTCAGCGCGCTCTCGCGCTTGTGGGTTATTGCGTAATTCATCCCGACCGCGCGCCGGGTCCATGCCGCGTTGCGACAATGTCGATTGCGCGCGTTGTCGTTGGGTATCGCGCGCGCCGTCATTACGAGAGTCGCGGCCACGAAAATTCTCGCGCTGTGTCGCCCCCGGCACATTGCGCCCGTATTTCTGCTGACTGCGCGAATCGCGATACGGCACGCCGCGCCGATTAGCCGCATTGTGCTGAAAATTTTTCTGGCTCTTGTCGATACGGTTATTCACGTTGATGTTGTTGTGACGATCGACATCGATATCGACATCACCACTGCCCCAGTTGCAATCACCCCACAGCGAACCGACGGCAGCGACACCGATCCCAAAAGCAATGCCCGAGGCGAATGCTGCACCCGGGTAATACGCAGGCGGTGGTGGATAGTAATAAGGCGGGTACGCGGGATATGGCCATGCGCCATAAACAACGGTCGGGTTGTAACTCGGCACGTAAACAACTTGCGGATCGGCCGCTTCGATAACAATCACTTGCGGCTGCGCTGGCTCCTCTTTCACCACGACTTTCTGTTGCTCGTTCGTTTGCAAATTTCCCGCTTGCTGCGCCTTCGTTCGCAAACGCTGCACCGCATCGAGCACATCCTTCGAAGAAGCGAGAAACGCATCCCCGAGATTTTGCACCCACTCGGGTTTTGCACCCATCATCGCGAGCACCTGAGGAAATGCGACCAGCGATTTAACGCTCGGGTCCCACGGCTGACTTTCGACAGATCTGACCGCATCGTCGCCTTTCTGATCGGGATTTTGCGTCGACCATTTCGCCGCCTCGACAACATCGGCGGGGTATGTCGCCGCCATTAAAACCTGCGATAGCAACGTATCCGGATACAACGCAATCGGCGCGGTTAATTGTTCGAGCTGCTCGGCGGAAAACTGCGGCGCACTCTCATCCGCAGCGGCTGCCGTATTAATTAGCAGCAGACTGACAATAAGGGCGCGCACCCAAGACACGATATGAAAACGCATGGCACATGACTTCGACGGGGTCGAGCGGGTAATTTATCGAACGGCGATTAAAGGGCTATTGGGCTTTGGTCTTATTGGGTGGGCCGAAGTAACCCAACGCGGAACACTCAACCTGGCGGCCGACCGATTAAAATAAAAACCCGGAGGACTATTCTGTGTTTAAAACGATAGCGCTGTTAAAACGCAAACCCGGCATGTCGCGCGCCGACTTTATCGATTACTACGAAAATCATCACTCGCGCCTCATCCGCGAACTGCAGCCGCAGATTCTGGATTACCGACGTAATT
>CBFHCK010000299.1:0-3562 GCA_965653955.1 uncultured Spongiibacteraceae bacterium | reverse complement strand
GACGCTATCGAACAAGTTTGTGGGCGGGAAGCGCGAATGAATCGCGCGGTAATGCTTCCATTCCGGCAATAGCTTCATGCCGAGCCCCGCGCGGCATCGAGATAACGCCGCACGGCGTATAGCGCGTCGATCGTGCCGATTTCGATAATGTATTGTTTCGGCGATTGACCATTGAAAGGCATCGCCGCGTTTGGCGTATTGAACCAGCGCTTGCCGATATCGGGCCGATTCGCTGGCGCAATAATTTTGAGCCCTTTGTAGATACCGAGTAGCAGACTGAGCCGTTCCATGGTGTCGCGCGAAAGCTCGACCTCTTCGCTGGCGAGCGCTCGGCTTTTCCAGCTATGCAGTGTGCGCACCTTCACCCCGCCCAGCAGCTCGGCCTGCTCGTCAACGCTGAGGTTCCATTCGTCCGCACTGCGCATTGTTTCGAGCCAGCGTAACGCTGCGCCGGCCACGGCCGGTGAAAAAGCGCTTTTTACGGAAAGGTAGGTGGCAGCGGTCTCGGCGACTTTCATAGCGGCATCTGCATTCGTTGAACAGTTGAATGCAGTTTATCCGCAGAAAGTATTATCGGCAATATTGCCTGCATTTAATTTATCAGGGAATAATTGCCGATAACGATTGTGTTTACTTGCCCAAGTCGTAAATCAACAATCCTTGACCTTCTCCTTCGGTCGGACCGTCGATCGACATCTGGAAAACGAAACGCTTACCGTCGGGCGCCACTACGGGATTCGACGCGTAAAACGGATGCTCGTTACCCCGATAGCGATTGAAGTGCGTCAGGCGTTCCCAGCGTCCGTTGTCGAGCCAGAGCCGCCAGATATCGAGCGCGCCGGGCTCCAGGATGGTTTCGAGGTTGCGCTCGACCAATATCCATTTGCCGTCCGGTGCGATGCTCTCGGCTTCTTCGTAAACGGGGCTGTTGGAGTAATTACGCAGTGCGCGGGTTTTAAGGTTGTAGCCGAATACATCCATCGGCCCGCCGTAACCCGTCAGCATCAGCTCCTCATCATTAGCGCCGCGGAAATCCTGCACTTCGAGTGCGCCCTCATAAGGAAGCTTCGACCGATCCAGTACCTTTTCTACGTTATGCAAATAGGCTCGGCCCTGCGCGTTATAGGCGATGTCACCGGTCCACATTTCGCTGTAGAAATCCTTGCGTGGCGTCGAATCGAAACGTAGATCGGAGCGAGTCCATGCCGCCCGCAATGTTTTACGCGAGACAGCGAGCCCTTCCCAGCACGGAGTGCCCAGTGCCTGCGGCGGTGCGTTAAACGGTGCGCGATACACCCACATCACACCTTCGAAACGCCCGGCGCCAGCCTTGCTCGGCGGTACTTCGCGGCTGGGGCCGCACAGCAGTAAATCGCCATTGACCAGGAAGTGTGCGCGCGTGAAGCCGAAATTGGGAATCGTGGCGCTGAGGTTCCGGCTGGTTTTTTTATCCAGATCGTACAAGTGAACTTGACCGAGCGGCTTATCGAGATACACGAGTTGTTTCTGATCGGGCGACCAGTCCGGGCGCATGCCGGAGCGCGAGATCAGTTGAATATTCGATGGCAATTTGTCGAGCGGGGAGCCCGCCAGCGTTCCGCGCTCGGTATCCGGGCGTGGCAACGGCAGTGCATCGTCAGCATGAGCGACATGCAATGTGCTCAATGCGAGACTGGCCGAAAGGATGAGCGTTCGAAATGATGAGCGCGCGTGAGGGTGAACGTGCATATAAGCTGTCTCCGTCGTTATCGATTTGTTATCCGAGCGGGGCAGCTTAACGGCTTTGAAGGCTACAAAAACACGGAAAAAAAGCCGGCTTAGCCGGCTTTTTTGTTCAGACGACATCAACCGCGCTTGGCGATTTCCTGTTGCACCGAGGCGAGTTTGACGCAGGCGACAAACACCTCGGTCGCCTTCGCGATTTCGTCGACTTTCGGAAACGACGGTGCGAGCCGGATATTGCGGTCTTGCGGATCTTTACCGTAGGGATAGGTTGCGCCAGCCGGCGTCAACTTCACGCCGGCATCGGCTGCCAGCTTCACCACGGTCTTGGCCAGCCCGGGACGCGTGTCGAAAGAAACGAAATAGCCGCCATGCGGCACGGTCCATTCCCCCAAGTCTTTCAACGCCTCAAGACGAGTCAGCACCGCATCGAAGCGCGGCTTCAGCAATTCCGCATGCTTGCGCATCAACGCAGTCAACGTCTGCTCGTCTTTGAGGAATTTGACGTGGCGCAGCTGGTTCACTTTATCCGGGCCGATCTGGTTGATGCCGAGTTGCTGCTTGAATACTTTCAGATTCGCAGGCGTCGCCGCCATGTACGAAACGCCGGCACCGGCAAACGTGATTTTCGACGTCGAACCAAAAACATACACGCTATCCGCCGTGCCGTTCTGTTTGCAGAGTGCGAACAGATTGGCGAGCTTCGGCGCGTCGTCGCTCAGCGTGTGCACCGCATAAGCGTTGTCCCAGAAAATGCGGAAGCCGGGGCCGGCGATCTTGCCGAGCTTCGCGAAACGCTCGACCACGGCATCGCTATAAACGATGCCGCTCGGGTTCGAAAAGCGCGGCACGCACCAGATACCCTTGATTTGCGCATCCGCTTTGACCAGCGCTTCGACCTGATCCATATCGGGGCCGTGCTCGTTCATCGCCACCGGAATCAATTCGATGCCGAAATGTTCGCAAATCGCGAAATGACGATCGTAGCCCGGCACCGGCGCAAGGAATTTCACCTTGCCCGATTTACCCCACGCGTCGCCATTGCCGACGCCGTTGAGCAACGCGAACTGCACCGCCTGAAACATCAGCGTCAGGCTGCTGCTGCCGCCGATGATGATTTCGTCGGCGCTCACGCCCATCAACGGCGCGAACAGATTACGCGCCGATGCGATGCCTTCGAGGCCGCCGTAGTTGCGCACATCGGTGCCGTCTTCGTCTTTGTAGTTACCCGCGAGAATGCCATCGAGTGCATTCGACAGGCTCAGTTGATCGGCACTCGGCTTGCCGCGCGTCAAATCCAGGTTGAGTCCGGCCGCTTTGAATGCTGCGTATTCCTGGTTCAGCGACGCTTCCCATTCGCGCAGTTGCGCGATAGAGGCATTTTCGAGTTGCACGATGAATTCCTCGCGTGATTGATGGTTCGGGAGTTAAAAATGGGGGCGGCGATTATACCCGCTCGGCGTCGGCCGTGAAGCGGGCGGCTTACGACGCTTTGGCGTACAGCTCGATCAGGGCGTCAATTTGCTGAAGCGCACGTTCGGATGCGTCGATGATCTGAAAACCTGCCCAATAGCGATAATAGTTTTCTGCGCGCCGGCACCACAGACAATCGGCGCCGAGCACGATTTGATCGTCACCCTTCAGCATCTCCGGCAGCTGTAGCGCCACCTGAAATATGGCCTGGGTTTCGATTTCGCGATCGATGATCAACATCAACCCTTCCGCGGTGATGTTCACCAGCTCGCCGAAAATACCGCCGTTGATCGTATCGAGCACGACGATCGATTCGTTGAGTTCCCTGCGTTCAAGTCTGCGCGGCATAAACAATGTCCGATGTCCT
>CBFHCK010000298.1:0-3591 GCA_965653955.1 uncultured Spongiibacteraceae bacterium | reverse complement strand
GCTATGGCATTCGCCAATGCGCTGGCGATTGCTCGCTCGGATCGGCAGGCCACCGAGGACTCGCTAACCGCGTTGCCCAATCGATTTGCGTTACAGCGCGAACTCGTGCGGCTGGGGCCATACGGAGGTCTGCTGTTGCTCGACCTTGATCGTTTCAAGGAGATTAACGACGCACTCGGCCACCACATGGGCGACAAATTATTGATCGAATTAAGTCGGCGCTTGCTGCGCCTACTCAACCCCGAGAACAATTTTTTCTGTCGCCTCGGCGGCGATGAATTTGCCATCCTGGTTCGCAACGAAAACCCAACGGAATTATCGCGCACTGCCCTGAGACTGCTGCGGGCCCTGCGTCGACCGTTTCAGATTGACAATCTACGGCTGGAAATTGGCGGCAGCATCGGCATCGCGGTATATCCCCAAGATGGTGTCGATGGTCACGATCTGCTGCGCTTTGCCGATGTGGCGATGTACGAGGCCAAGCGCACGGGTACACGAATCGCTTTTTATGATCGCTCTGCTCACGATCATTCGTTGCAGCGGCTGGCCATCATGCAGGAATTGCGGGCCGGCGTACTGCGCGATCAGATAGTCCTGCACTATCAACCGAAGCTCGATCTCGCCAGCGACTGTGTCGATGGTTTTGAAGCGCTGGTGCGCTGGCAGCATCCGACGCGCGGACTGTTGTCGCCGATTGATTTCGTCCCGCTCACCGAAGTCACCGATGTCATTCATTCGCTCACCTCCGCAGTGTTGGATATCGCGCTGGCGCAGCTGCGGAAATGGCTTGATCGCGGCATGCGCTACTCGATTGCGGTGAACCTCTCGACGCGCAACCTGATTAACCGGGATTGTTTCGATCGCGTCGAACACCTGCTGCGCAAGCACGATATCGATCCTGCATTGCTTGAACTCGAGATTACAGAAACAACGCTGATGCATGATCCAGACAGCGTCATCCGGTTACTGACGCACTTATCTGCGCTCGGGGTTAAATTTTCCGTCGACGATTTCGGCACCGGTTACTCATCGCTTTCTTATCTGCGACGGCTGCCGATTCACGCGCTGAAAATCGATCGAGCATTCGTCACCGACATGCTGCGTAGCGAGCCGGACGAAGTTATCGTGCGATCGACCATTGCGCTGGCGCATAACCTGAAACTGGAGGTGATCGCCGAAGGTGTCGAAGATCAGGACACGTTGGAGGCGCTACGGCAAATGGGCTGCGATCGGGTGCAGGGTTATTTCATCAGCAACCCGAAGCCTGCGTCGGTCATTGAGGAATGGTTGAGCAGTAAAAAGGAGGCGACATTTTTCGTTGCAGACGTGGTGCGGGGAGCAAATATTTAGCGCCGTCTGCAACGCTGCAACTTCGATCTTTACGGCAGTACACGCTTGAAGGGTTTGACGGTGACGCTGGCGTAAACACCGGCTGCCATATAAGGGTCTGCATCCGCCCATTGCTGCGCGGCGGCAAGGCTATCGAATTCAGCAATGATGATGCTCCCGCTAAAACCGGCTTCACCAGGATCGTTGCTGTCGATAGCCGGGTTAGGGCCTGCCACCACCAATCGTCCCGCCTGTTTCAGTGCTTCCAGCCGAGCCAGATGATCGGGACGTGCTTGCAGGCGCAGTGGGAGACTGTTGGCGACATCTTCGCCGATGATGACGTACAGCATGAGTTAATGGTCCTGAACGATTTCGTCGAGTGTGAGTCGCGTGAGCTTCTGAATATTGTTCAGCAGGTAATACATGGTGCCCGCTAAAACGAGCGTACAGGGCAGCGCGATGACTGGAAAACTGAGCGCTGTCATTTTCCCGAGTTCCTCCGCCAGCTCGACGCTACCCGGGGGGCTGACCAGAATGATTTTAGCCAAAATATAATTTAGCACGGACGATAAAAAGAAAGACCCGGCAACGAGATACGTGGCAATTTGCAAGTGACGCTCGAACTCTGCCGTCGCGTTATGCTGCTCCAGCGCGGCGTGAACTTTGTCGAGCTTCAATATCTGATCGTTGTACAGAAACGTGCGTATCAGAGGATAGCGTGTAAAGGCGGAAGCCAGCGCGGCAATCCCTAGCAATGCCGGCACGGCGGCATCTTTTATCGCGATGTAATGGGGCGGCAGTTTCAACAGGCTCATGCCGCCTGTCAGCAGCACGCTGATCACGCCGAGAATCGAGAAAAAGTTGGGTTTGTGCGCGCGCAGGTAATCTCGAATGCCGTAAGCGACCGGGAACGCGAGCGCGACGACGACACTCCACACCGGTCCTAGATAATCGTTACCGCTGAGTTTCGACAGAATGATCGTCGGAATAACGATGTTGAATCCGAGGTTGGCGAGCATGCTCGGCTTTTTCTGTGCATTGGGTTTTGATGGTGGGAGCGGTGTGGGTGATAGCGATGAAGGCGACGGCTGCACGGATTCGGAATGTTCGGACATGATCGAGTGGGCTGAGCTCAATATAGGAATAGGTGCCGAAATGGCTGGTGTGGGCCCAAAGGCGGGCCCTAATATACTGCCTTCCTCATAGGCTCTCCACCTCCAAGTATTCGCGCGACCAAAAGTTTCACGTCGTTGAAAACGTTAACGCCATAGGGGCAGCTGTTTGCAAGTCGATCTCCACTCCCATACGACCGCATCCGATGGCAAGCTCAGCCCGGTCGAACTATGCGAGCGGGCTGTGCAGAATGGCGTCCGGCTGCTGGCCATTACCGATCACGATACCGTTGCCGGTGCTGCGGCGGCTCTCGCATGGTTGCGCAATTCGCCCGAAGTGCCGTTGCAGATCGTGCCGGCGGTGGAGTATTCCTGCGTTTGGAGTCACATGAGCGTGCATGTGGTGGGGCTTGGCATTGCGCTGGACCACCCCGCGACGATCTCCGCTTGTGAATTCTTCGCGGGAGTGCGGGTGCAGCGCGCCGAAATGATCGGCGCAAGACTTGCCAAGCTCGGCCTCCCCGATGCCTTTGAAGGTGCGACTGCTCTGGCTGGCAACTCCCAGATCGGGCGGCCACATTTTGCCCGTTTCATGGTCGCGAAGGGTTTTGTGCGCAACGAAGAAGAAGCATTCGATCGATATCTCGGCGCGGGCAAGCCCGGCGATATCAAAGTGCTGTGGCCCGAACTCGCACAAGTCGTGGAGTGGATTCGCGCTGCCGGTGGCGTTGCCGTCATTGCGCATCCAAGCAAATACCGCCAGACGGGTGCGCGGCTCCGTAAATTGGCGGCAGAATTTGCGGCTTGTGGCGGGGGTGCGATCGAAGTCGTCGTCGGTCGGCAGTTAGCCGATGAGAGCCGTTTCATCGCCCAGCTGTGTAATCAGAATGGTCTTGAGGCGTCGGCAGGCAGCGACTTTCATGGCCCGAGTAATTGGTGCGAATTGGGCCAAATCAATGACTTGCCAGAGGGTTGTAAGCCGGTTTGGCAGCGCTGGATGATATAAATCACATGAGCTCCGAGGGATTAATGAGTCAATTTTTCCAGATCCACCCCGTCAATCCGCAGGCACGGCTAATCACTCAGGCCGTGGCCATCGTGCGCGCGAGGGCCTCGGTGCCGAAGGCGAGACCCGCGGCATAGAGCGTCG
>CBFHCK010000297.1:0-3596 GCA_965653955.1 uncultured Spongiibacteraceae bacterium | reverse complement strand
CAAACATTAAGGTTATTAAAGCCAATCCGAAAACGGCGACTCCAGATCGAGGCTGACTGGCTTACCAAAACCAGGCACTGCTATTGCGTGCTTCGATAAATCCAAATCATCGGCACTTAATACGCCGTGGTCGAATTTGTAGATGGTTTTGATATCGCCAGCACATGCAGCGTCATCATAGTGCTGAGCCTGCTCACGCACCGCTTCGTTGCGATCGCGCCACGCATTCATCGCTTTCTCGCCGCGTTGTTTGGTGAGCATTCGCAATGCGATATGTGGACCGAATACCGGCGCGGACGCATTGTTACCACCGAAGCCTTTCGCGTTCAGAATCGCGCTGTCGATCCCTTCGATTCCCACCTCTATATGTTCGCTGCCGATGCGCAGATTGCTGTCATACACATCGCTTGCAACATGCTCGATGGTTTTGATGCCGGGAATAAGACCGTGTGCCCAGACGCCGAGCGTCGCCACTAATTGATCGCCCGATGCGGGGCCAAGCGTATGCCCGATGTAAGCTTTGATCGCCGCCACCGGCCAGCGCTCGATACCGAATAATTTCGCAGTCTCGTTGAGAATATGCGATTCGCTGACGCGGTTTTGCGGTGTGCTGGTGCCGTGCGCTTGCACAAAAGAGCGTTGGCGCAATGACTCTTCGCCGAGTATCGAACGCACCGCCGCGCATGCCTTTGCGACGGTTAAATAGTTGCCGGCACCCGGACCTGAAATCGATTTTTTATGGCCATCGGCGTTGACGAATACATCGGTTACAGCGCCGTAAATATTGGCGCCGAGCTCCAGTGCGAGCTCGTCATCCATCAGCACGATGTATTGAGCGCCCTCCGCGATCGTGAAGCCGCAGTTGTTGCTGAATGGACGCGCGGCACGGCGCCAATCGGGTACCGTCAATCCTTTATCGGCATCGAGTGCCAACAGCGATCTATCTTCCGCCAGCGCGCCCATCGCGGCGAAGCCTTCGATAATGTCGGGCAGAATCGGCGCCTCGCTCGAACCGATCACCACTACACGTGCGCGACCGGTGCGAATGTCGTCGAGCCCTTGTCGCAAGCTATAGAGAAATGTCGCGCAAGCGCCGGCATTGCCGCCGGTGTGGCCGATATTGCCGAGCACATAGGCGTTGACGAAGTCGGCTGGCATTTCGAGCAGACCGAACGGCAATTGTTTCGATGTAACGCGCTTGCCCCGGTAACGCGAACCGAGCATGCCGCCGTTGCCGTTTTCGTCGAGTTGGCTGAGCGCATTGCCTGCGTAGCAGCTGATCTGATCCGGTGCGAGACGGCTGCAAATAGTGGCCCAGTCGATACCGAGCGAACCCAACGCATCGGACGCCGCGAATACCGACAATTGCAAACCGCGCGGATGATTGCGCGATTGGTACAGTTTGGCCGGATCGAATCCTGAGGGAAGCTGGCCCGCAGCCTGCACCGCCAGCGCTTCGAAATCCGGCAACAGAAATTCCGTATCGCCACTGATATCGACACGAACGTTACGGCCATCCAGATCGGTCACCGCCCAACCGGCCGGCAGTATTTCGGGCAGGTTGCGCGCCTTCGTCACCAACGACAGCGGCTGCGCGCCGGCTTCGATCGGCAGGCGGCGATTCAACGGCGTGCGCTGCGGATCGAACCATGCCGCTTCAATGCGGCGGATCAACGTGTGATCGAGAATAAACTGACGCTGGTCGTTGGCGATGACGTCGGTGGCAGGTAACTGCATCAGCGCCGCCAGACTGCGTAACGTGCGATTCGCCGTTGAATTATCCAGCGCATCGAAAATCATCCGGCGATAGCCATGATGAAACGAGCTGCGACCCGCTGCATTAATACCGCCGAAGCCGACAATTAGAGGAAGTCTCGCCATTTTTTTGCGTCCTGTGGAATGCGGCTGTCATGGCATGAAGGGGCGCCATAACGTTGTGAACCAATTGTAATGTGGCCTCACTCCGATAAACTGGTCCAATCAGCCACATAACTGGACAAATCCGCCATTGCCACACATTACGCTATTAGCGCTCCCGAATGCGCTCGCGTCTAGCCTCTCGCTGCCCATGGAGATGCTGACCGGAGCCGATCAATTGGCGCGAACGCAGCGTCTGCCCATGCCGTCGGAGAAGTACCAGCCGCTGCAACATGATGTCGTTGGCCTCGACGGTCACGAAGCAACGATGGCGAATGGCCTGACGCTCAAACTCAGCGGCCGACCGGACGATGTAGAGCGAACCGATTTGCTGATCGTGCCGGCGCTCTGGCGCAATCCACTAGCCGTCGTCCGTCAGCAACAGCAGTTACTTCCTTGGCTACGACGCCTCGGCAACGAGGGCACGCTGCTTTGTGCGGTTGGCACCGGCAGTTTCCTACTGGCGGAAGCGGGATTGCTGGACGGTTTGCCGGCAACGACACACTGGTTTTACTTCGATCATTTCGCCCGCCGCTACCCGCAGGTGAATTTGCGGCGCGGCCATTTGATTACCGAAGCAGGAAATATTTCGTGCGCAGGCTCGGTCAACTCGGTCGCCGATTTGACGATTCATTTCATTCAGAACTTTTATGGTCGGCAGATCGCGCGCAAGGTCGAGGCGCAATTTTCACCGGAGATCCGCCGGCCCTTTGAAATGCACGCGTACAGTCTCGGGCATGGCGATATTCACAGCGATGAGCTTGTGGCGCAGGCACAAGACTACTTGCGGCGACGGTATGCGGAAACGTGGCGTATGCCTGCGCTGGCCGAACAACTGGGCATCAGCCTGCGTTCGTTGAATCGCCGCTTTAAGGCCGCGACTGGCATGAGCCCGAGCGAATATTTGCAACAGCAACGGCTGAACAGTGCGCGCGATCTGCTGCGTACCAGCAACTTATCGATCACCGAAGTTTCTATCGCGTGCGGATACGCTGACGCCGATTATTTCTGCCGCCTGTTCAATGCCACCATGAAGCAGACGCCGCGCGCGTATCGCGAAGCCGCACGCGGTAAATTGTTTACGGTTGATCCCACCCGCACGTAATTTCCACGGTTGTTTTGCCGCCGGTCGATATGGCTAAATACCGGCCTCTTTTTGGTTTCACCCTTTTTTGCCATCGCATTCAATCTCACCTTTTACTAAAGCTGGAACACATATGTCGCAAAATTCTGTCGTCATTCTTATTGGCGCCCGCACTCCGATGGGCAGTTTGCAAGGCACCCTGAGCGGCGCCACCGCCGTCGAACTCGGTACGACCGCCGTCAAGGCGGCGCTTGAGCGCTCGGGTATATCGGCGGCCGATATCGAAGAAGTGCTGATGGGTTGCGTATTGCCAGCAGGCCTCAAACAAGGACCGGCACGTCAGGTCGGCTTGAACGCGGGTATTCCCAATTCCGCTGGCTGCGTGACGATCAATAAGCTGTGCGGTTCGGGAATGCAGGCGGCGATTTTCGCGTTCGATCAAATCGCGAACGGCAGCTACGACACAATGATTGCAGGCGGCATGGAAAGCATGACCAACGCGCCGCATATTCTGCCGGGCGCTCGCGGCGGTGTTCGCACCGGTCACGTCGAATTCAAGGATCACATGTTTTTCGATGGGCTCGAAGATCCCTAT
>CBFHCK010000296.1:0-3601 GCA_965653955.1 uncultured Spongiibacteraceae bacterium | reverse complement strand
AGGAGCTGAATCGCTTCGGCGCCCATTTTGGCGACGAACTCATCGCCGAACTCTTCCATCGCTTCGAAATACTGCTCGTCCGACAGCAGCTGACCTTTTTCGAGCGTGGTCAGACCGGGATCGGTCACAACATAAGATTCGAAGTAAAGAATGCGTTCGATGTCCCGCAGCGTCATGTCGAGCAGCAAACCAATACGGCTCGGCAGCGATTTCAGGAACCAGATATGCGCAGTCGGGCTCGCGAGCTCGATATGACCCATACGCTCACGGCGCACTTTAGCCAGCGCGACTTCAACGCCGCACTTCTCGCAGATAACACCACGATGCTTGAGGCGCTTGTACTTGCCGCAAAGGCATTCGTAATCTTTGACCGGTCCGAAAATTTTCGCGCAAAACAAACCATCGCGCTCAGGTTTGAACGTGCGGTAGTTGATGGTTTCCGGCTTTTTCACTTCGCCGAACGACCATGACCGAATCATTTCAGGCGACGCAAGGCCGATGCGAATCGCATCGAACTCTTCCGTTGATCCCTGTTTCAACAGATTCAATAATTCTTTCACTGCTGTTCCTCCGCGGATTCTGTTGCGGGCGCTGCCGAAGCAGCACCCAATCAATCTTTAGCGATCAGTGGCCCGGTTATTCCGTCTCGAGATCGATGTCGATACCGAGTGAACGAATTTCCTTGATCAGCACGTTGAAAGATTCCGGCATGCCGGGCTCCATACGGTGATCGCCATCCACGATGTTCTTGTACATTTTGGTCCGGCCGGCAACGTCGTCCGACTTCACCGTCAGCATTTCCTGCAAGGTGTAGGCGGCGCCGTAAGCTTCCAGGGCCCACACTTCCATCTCACCGAAACGCTGACCGCCGAACTGTGCTTTACCACCGAGCGGTTGCTGTGTAACCAAGCTGTACGAACCGGTCGAACGCGCGTGCATCTTGTCGTCAACCAAGTGGTTCAGTTTCAGCATGTACATGTAACCGACGGTCACCGAACGATCGAATGCTTGACCGGTACGGCCATCGAACAGGGTCATCTGACCGCTTTCCGGGATGTCAGCCAGTTTCAGCAGATCCTTGATTTCGCTTTCTTTGGCACCATCGAACACCGGCGTTGCCATCGGTACGCCAGCGCGCAAGTTTGCCGCGAGTTCGAGAATCTCCTGATCCGACAGCGACTTCAGTTCTTCTCTACGACCTTCACCCGTTTTGTTGTAGATCTGGTCGAGGAACTGACGTACTTCGGCGATCTTGCGCTGCTCTTTCAGCATGCGATCGATCTTCTCGCCAAGGCCTTTCGCCGCCATACCCAGGTGAGTCTCGAGGATCTGACCGACGTTCATCCGCGACGGCACGCCGAGCGGATTAAGAACGATATCGACGGGCTCGCCGTACTGATCGAACGGCATGTCCTCGACCGGCATGATGACCGAGATAACACCTTTGTTACCGTGGCGGCCGGCCATTTTGTCGCCTGGCTGTACACGACGCTTGATCGCGAGGTACACCTTGACGATCTTCAGCACGCCCGGCGCCAGATCGTCGCCGCTTTGCAGTTTGCGTTTCTTGATGTCGAAGCGCTCTTCGAGCAAACGACGCTGTTCGGTCAACTGCTTGTCGCCGTCTTCGATCAGCGCATTCAATCCATCGTCGGCAAGACGCAGCTTGAACCATTGATCTTTTTCGAGCCCTGCGAGCACATCGGCCGTCAGCTCGGCGCCTTTCTTCAAACCGGCGCCGCTAACAACTTTCTGACCAAGCAATGCGTTCTGGAGGCGCGCGACAGTCGCTTCTTCAACGATGCGATATTCCTCGTTCAGGTCCTTGCGGTACTGATCGAGCTGCATTTTTTCGATTTCAAGCGCGCGCTGATCTTTTTCCAGACCATCGCGTGTGAATACCTGAACGTCGATAACGGTGCCCTTGGTACCTGACGGCACGCGTAACGATGTGTCTTTTACGTCGGACGCTTTTTCACCGAAGATCGCGCGCAACAGCTTCTCTTCCGGCGTCAGCTGGGTTTCGCCTTTCGGCGTCACTTTACCGACCAGGATATCGCCCGCGTTAACTTCCGCACCGATGTAAACAATGCCGGCTTCGTCCAGCTTCGCCAGTGCACCTTCGCCGACGTTCGGGATATCTGCGGTGATCTCTTCTGGGCCGAGTTTCGTATCACGCGCGATACAGGTCAGCTCCTGAATGTGGATCGTCGTGAAACGATCTTCGCGAACCACACGCTCCGACAGCAGAATCGAGTCTTCGAAGTTGTAACCGTTCCACGGCATGAACGCGATGCGCATGTTCTGGCCGAGCGCGAGTTCGCCGAGGTCGGTACTTGGGCCGTCAGCGAGAATATCGCCCTTGCCAACGGTATCGCCCGCCTGTACGAACGGACGCTGATTGATACAGGTGTTCTGGTTCGAACGCGTGTACTTGATCAGGTTGTAGATATCGACCGGCGCTTGGCCTGGAGCCACTTCGCTTTCATTGATGCGTACCACGATACGAGCCGAGTCGACCATGTCGACGACGCCGCCGCGACGTGCGACGACGCACACACCGGAGTCACGCGCTACCGCACGTTCCATACCGGTTCCGACCAACGGCTTCTGCGAAACCAAAGTCGGCACCGCCTGGCGCTGCATGTTCGAACCCATCAACGCACGGTTCGCGTCATCGTGCTCGAGGAACGGAATCAACGATGCCGCCACCGATACAACCTGCTTCGGCGATACGTCCATGTACTGGACTTCGCTTGGCTGCTTGACGGTGAATTCGTTCAAATAACGCACGGCGACCAGATCTTCAGTCAGGTTGCCCTTGTTGTCGACCGTTGCCGACGCCTGCGCTACGACATATTCGGATTCGTTGATTGCCGAGATGAACTCGATCTCGTCGGTAACTTTGCCGTCAACCACTTTGCGATACGGGCTTTCGATAAAGCCGTAATCGTTAGTGCGAGCAAAGGTCGCCAGCGAGTTGATCAGACCGATGTTCGGACCTTCCGGCGTTTCGATCGGACATACGCGACCGTAATGGGTCGGGTGTACGTCGCGCACTTCGAAACCGGCACGTTCGCGGGTCAAACCGCCTGGGCCGAGCGCCGAAACGCGACGCTTGTGCGTGATTTCGGATAGCGGGTTGTTCTGATCCATGAACTGCGAAAGCTGGCTCGAACCGAAGAATTCTTTCACCGCCGCCGCTACTGGCTTGGCGTTGATCAGATCCTGCGGCATCAAACCTTCGCTTTCTGCCATCGACAAGCGCTCTTTGACAGCGCGCTCAACGCGTACAAGACCGACGCGGAATTGGTTTTCGGCCATTTCGCCAACCGAACGCACCCGGCGGTTACCGAGGTGATCGATGTCGTCGACGATGCCTTTACCGTTCCGGATATCGACCAGCTGCTTCAGTACATCGACGATGTCCTGCTTCGACAGCGTGCCTTCGCCGACAATTTCTTCGCGGCCAAGACGACGGTTGAACTTCATGCGACCGACGGCCGACAAGTCGTAGCGCTCTGCGGAGAAGAACAGATTCTGGAACAGATTTTCCGCCGATTCTTTAGTCGGCGGCTCGCCAGGACGCATCATGCGATAG
>CBFHCK010000295.1:0-3617 GCA_965653955.1 uncultured Spongiibacteraceae bacterium | reverse complement strand
TGAACAGTATTCGACGGAATATTTTTGATATGTGTCGCGTTCGCCAGCCGCCAACGTACATTCTGATTAGAGGCGAGATTCTCTGGTTAGAGGCAAGATTTTCTGACTAGAGAAAATATTTTCTGATTAGAAAAAAGATTTTGGCCATCAATTCGAGCGTATTCGGGTACATGGACTAATGCTGGATTTCACCATAGATCGCGAGCCCCGCAGGCGAAAGCTTGCAGTATTCATTTGGAAACATAGAGTTAGCATTCCTTCTCGAAGAGGAATCTGAGGAACATCTACGACACGAATCGGATTGGCCAATTGGCTATCGCAGAGACGCAACCTAGAGTAGCCAAGTCGGTTTTCGCAAGCTCGCCCAAAATCGATAGCGTTATTACCGCCAACTACTCAGGCTTCGGCTTTCGCCAAATAGGCCTCTTGATCAAGATATCGCCCAAGCGTGCGAATCGCCGGGAGCAAACTTCCGTCGCTGTAAAGACAACCTGTAGCACCTGGATCAATTTGCAACCCCTTACCAGCTTCGGTCGGGAAATGCCCCTCGCCCGTTTCCAGATCGCTCAGCATAGGCGCATAACCTTCCTGCCATGCTTGCAAAGCGGGCAGACTTTGTCGAAGCGCCGTAAGAATTCCCATGCCTGAAAAATCGAGGTCTCCCCAAAAGAATATAGGTAGGTCAGGGGTACGCCAACGCTTCAAAAAGTCAGCTGCTGCACTATCTTCAAGAAACGAAAAGCGCGTATGTGCGCTTAGCAGACGACCTGCGCTGGCGCGAAAACCGCCGCTGTAGAGCAACGCTGTCTTTTCAGGCTCTTGATCAACTAATCGTAGAAAGCTGTCCTGATTCTCAATGATGAGCAGTCGCGTAAACGCCGGAGGCGCAAATGCAGTAAGTAACAGCGGGCGCGGTTGAATTGAATTGGCGTGTTGCCCAAATAATTTCTGTAGAAGATCGTATCGGTTATCGAGAAATTTTGAGTCGCCGCGAAAGCAGCGAGCGGAAATTTCGCGCAGACTTAATTTTTGATCGAGAACGTCACGGACCGCAGCAAACGATTTCGCGAGCTGTAATGGATCGTAATAAAATTCTTGTGGACGAATACTGAGAAGCGAAACTCCCTTGTCGGCAAAACGATCCGCATATTGTGCTACGGCTTCGCGCAACGCGGCTTGAACTGGATCGATGCGGGGGCGACTCAACCAATCGCGCAACAGGTTCTCACAACTCGGGTTGAGCCGTAGTTGCGCGTTGTCGTAGACGACCTGACCTCTTCCAACGCGATCCAAATTAATATCAAAGATCGAATAATCTCGGGCCAGATCTTCTATTAATTTCCAACGGTAATTGGTCTCTTCGCTAAATTTAAAAAGTGCGGGTACCGTAGTCTCGGTTACGCGCCTGGTGATAGCTTTATTGCGCGGCGTATCCAGACGATCGACAAACCAATGCAGAAATTTCTGCAACCATTCTTCCTCGGCTAACCAGCGCGGAGTTTGACTAGCCGCGTTCATACCTCCTCCATAAAGTCGAGCATTCCTTGTTGCCGAATGACACGACGATGCTGCGCCCACAACTCTGCCACTCGATCAGTATTCCAATGCTGGCGATCAACCAAAACGCGCGTACTCAACTCACCAACTTTTACGGCGCTTGGTATCTTGGCGAACACGAACTGGTTACTGATCAAATCCAAGAATGGACCGGCTTTACTGGTTGGCATAATGAAAATGAGCTGAAGACCCAATGTCCTTGTAAGGTAGTTGATCACCTCTCGCGATCGGTTTTCGTCCATGTGCATAAAGGCTTCGTCCACAATAACCATGCGTAAATGGCTATCGCCTTCGTTGAACCGAAATGCGCTGGTCACAGCGGCAGCGCGAATAATGTAGGCAGGAGTTTCCAGCTGACCGCCCGAGCCAGTCCCATACTCGCTCAAACGAATCGGCGACTTGCCCTCTGGAAACTTCAAAATATCGTAGCGCCGGTAGTGACGATAATCGCTGATTCGCTCCAGCTCACGGATTGCCTGCTGCTCATCACCTTCTAACAAAAGGCCCAACAAGCGATCACGCACCGCAATCAATTTATCCGGCAGCGTGTTATCGAAGAGACTGCTGCCATCACCCAGATTGGGAATTTCAGACACGGCGCCAAAAAAATCCCAATATTCTTTATATTCCGGTATCCATTCCCATTCGAACTCAAAGCGCTCTTGGTCGGCCCCGAAGTGATGGTGCAGTAATTCTTTGTTGAGGCCATCCAACGTGCGCTTGCCATCATTCACCGCCTGGCGAATTTCATGGCAAAGATCGCTAACAAATGTCGTGTTAAATGAATCGCGCAATTCGGAAAGCTTTTCTTGCTTTTCTAGCAAAACATTATTTCGCAGGCGGTTATGCAGCTTGTCTATTTGTTGGCGAAGCCCACAGATGTGGCCGAGGAAATCGAAACTGTGCAACTCTGCAATCGTCGCTGGCATGATGTTATCCGCCAGGGGCGCGTTGCTGTTGTATTCGGCAATTGAACTGTCGATACTTCGAATACCTTGCGTAAGAGATTTATTTAACTCTGGCCTTCGATCATCGAAATCGATTTCGATATGGCCTTGTTGTAACTGCTGATCCATTGAGGCAATGCGCTGCTCAATATCGGATGCAGACACATAACGCGCTGCTTTCATTAAATTGGCTTCAGCACGCTCCTTATCGTTTTCCAGGCTCTCGTTACGATCAGCAAACTCCTTGATTCGCCGCTCACATGTAATTCGATCCTGATCGATTCGGCCGGCCTTATCTGTCACTGATATTTCCGACTGTTTCAGCTCGTTGTGATGTGACTGTGCGGCTATCAGTTTTTGCTCAAGATCATGGTGCTCGCTGAGATCCAGCGCCGAAAGTTGCTCATCCACCAAGCGAAGTTGGCGTTGGCAATCGACCATCGACATGACGACCGCCGCTTGGTCGAGATGACGGAATAGCGTGACTTGATCGGAGACTTGTTTAACCGCTTGATAATCGCGATTAACTTGCTCGCTTTTATCTTGCAGACGCGATAGCGCTTGCCTCTGTGCAGCAAGATTGCGCTCGCGTGCGCTTTCGCCGAATACGAGCTGGCTATCATCGAGGTCACAGCGAAACATTGCGTAATTACCGGAACCTTTTCCGTCGCGAGTAATACCACGGCGCGTCAGTCGCAACGTATCCTCATTATCGACACGCTCGACATCGCCATATGACGCGCGCATGTAGTGTTCCGCAATGCGGTGTGAAAAACGCATGGCATGGATAATGGAATTTTCTTTCAGTGCTTTCTTTTCAGAGTCGCGTTGAGCCTTTTCTCCTTGAATGACTCGTGCCTCATTGCGCCCACTTAAACTACGCACGATGCGTATAGCTTCGGCCTCGTACTTGGGCTCAACCAAGATGCCAAAGCGGGCACCACCGATATAACCCTCGATCGCCATCTGCCATTCGGGGTCGCTGACCTCGATGTAATCGCAAAGAACTCGCGGATCGGCTGCGGGACATTGTTGACGAATTGCCTGCAACGCCCGGTCGACGTGTTGCGGATAAGTAATTTGCTGGGCTTCCAACGCTTCGATCTGGCGCGC
>CBFHCK010000294.1:0-3626 GCA_965653955.1 uncultured Spongiibacteraceae bacterium | reverse complement strand
GCTCGCGCGGACGTTCAACGCGAATGCAGCCCGAGCTGAACGCGCGCTGGTCGTCGTCGAATAATTCCGTGTGCGGCGTGTCGTGCATATAGATCGCGTGATCGTTGGGAAAACGAATCACCACGCGGCCGAGCGAGTTGCGCGGGCCCGCATCCTGGCGCAGCAAAATATTTCCCGGGCGCTGCCAGTTAATAGTATTTGGATCGAGTTCGCGACCGCGGTTGTCGAGCACGCGAATATTATTTTTTGCGAGATAACCGATATCGCGTCTTACTTGCGGCAGTACATCTTTCGTGAGGATGGTGGGCGGTACCGTCCACGTTGGATTAAGGGTGATATAGGTAATTTTCGATTTAAAGCTCGGCGTGCTGCGATAAGGTCGCCCGACTTGAACATTGGCATTCCAGATTGCGCGTCCATTTTTGAAATACGACGCTTTGTAGCCCGCAACATCCACCAACACGAAATCGCGCGGCACATCGCGCAATAACCAGCGACCGCGCTCGAGATTGACACGAACCTGATCGATGCGTGCTTGCACCGGGATATTTAGCGCTTTACGCGTGCTTGGGCCGATCGCGCCATCACTATCGAGATATTGCTCGCGCTGAAATTTCTTGACTGCGGCAACCAGTACATCGTCATAAACATCGCTGGGATTGTTTGCCGCCGCCGCATCGAGATAGCCGGCAAGTTGCAAGCGTTTGCGCAAGGCAGGCATTTGCGCGTCCTGCATGCCGGGTTTCAACGCAATATCCCCTTCAATAGTTGGCCAACCGCCTTTAGCGGCGATATCGCGAAGAATGCGTAATGCCGATTGCGTGCGTTCATACAAGGGATGTTGTGGTCGCGCCAATTCGAATACGCCGGCGATGGTGTAGTTATCGAGCGCGTCGTTAACCACCGCAAACGAATCGGGGCCGGTGATGTCGTTCAGCGCGAAACCCACGCGTGGCTGCAATGTGGCCTGATCGATTTTGCCGCCAAATAAATGCATCAGCGCGCGCAGATAAGCGTTGCTCATCAATAGTTCGAAATCGACGCGCTGCGGTATGGTGTCTGCTTTGCGCGCAGCGTAGCGCTTGCGCAACTCGTCGAGCTGATAATCCTGCGGGTCAAGGCCATCGACATCCAGCTTCGCTAATTCGGTGAATAAACGCTCCACACGTTTTTCATCGCGCCACACCAAAGCGAAATTGCGCCGCTCATACAATTGCGCGACCGCCTCCGAAACCGTGAACGGGCTAACCATTAACGATTGCGCGCCGCTGTCACGCATTTGCTCGATGCGCGCGCGCAACGCTTGTTTCAAGCTATCGTCATCAGCATTCACATTCAGGCAGAGCATGGTTGAGAACAACGCAACCAACAGAACTCGCAGCATCGTTTTTCCTTATTTCGAGATAATTCGAGAGAGCGTATGCGTCTCATCGATAATGCTATTGACCTCACATTGATGCAATGTGCGGCGTGAATTTCGGGCTTTGGGTTGGCGAGGATCAGCATCAGCGGTTATTATTTCACCTGGCGCTGCGGCGTCGCAGGCTTATACACAGTAATTGGCAAGGAGCCACGACGTCGAGATCGATCATGCCCCAAAGCATGCGCCAGCGGCTATTGTCCTTTTTTATCTTAGCTTTTGCGCCATTCGTTTCCGCTTTTGCCGAAACACCCTCTCATGCTCTCGCGGCAGCGCTGGCTAAATCCGCGCCGGCCGCCGATCGTCGAGTCATTGAACTTGCTGTGACCGCGATGAACTGCGCGGTCGCGCATGGCATGTCGCGTTCGCAACATCTCGCTGTCATCGATTATTCGCTACCGTCCACCGAGCCGCGTCTGTGGGTGTTCGATGTGTTGCGCAAGCGACTTGTGTTTCAGGAGCTGGTTGCGCATGGCCGCAACTCCGGCGAAAATTACGCACGCGATTTTTCTAACGTGAATGGCAGTCTGCAATCGAGCCTGGGTTTATTCCGCACGCTCGATACCTATAAGGGCAGCAATGGCTATTCGTTGCGAATGGACGGACTCGAAGAGGGTATCAACGATAATGCGCTTGAGCGTGCAATCGTTATGCACGGCGCCCCTTATGTCGATGCGAAACTCGCCCGCAAGCAGGGTCGAGTCGGTCGCAGTTGGGGCTGCCCGGCGGTGCGTCCCGGTATCGCGCGCAATGTGATCGATATTCTGAAAGGCGGCCAGTTCCTCTTTTCGTACTATCCCAACCAACATTGGCTCGCTTCATCGCGTTATCTGCATTGCGATGCCCTGCAAACCGTTGCGCGCTCGGATTAATTCATCCAAATAATCGCCGGTAATTTGCCGATGATGCGGCGCAAGATTTTTATTAGCTTCGGCTTCGCTCAATTATTACCCCATCTAAACGCGCGCCTTCCAGTCGGTTGGCTCGTCGCTTCGTTTGACTGTCGTGATAAACACGTGACATTTGCGCGAAGCGCATGTGATCGATTTCTGGGATAAAGAATGGGCCGGTCGCGATGTCGCAGCCGGTTCATTTTTACTCCTAGGATCGAGGACATCGTTATGAACCAAAACCATCGTCTGCTGCTCTCCGCCTTTGCCGGCGCTATCGTGCTCGGCGTTGTTAGCACGCCAGCATTTGCCGGCGACAACGAAAAATGTGCCGGCGTTGTGAAGGCCGGTAAAAACGATTGCGCCACCAGTGCGAATTCGTGTTCGGGCCAGGTCAAAACCGACAGCAATAAGGAAGCATGGATTTACGTCCCGAAAGGCACGTGCGAAAAAATCGTCGGCGGTACGCTGATTTCCAAAAAATGAGCGCGCAAAAGTGAACGGTATCGGTCTGCGCAGCGCGCACTACCGTGCATTTCTCGAAACGCAGCCTCGACTAGATTTTATCGAGGTCCACAGCGAGAATTTTTTCGGACGCGATGCGCGCGGTATCGGCGGTCAGCCGCGCGCGATACTCGAAGCGGTACGTACCGATTATTCGTTGAGTCTGCACGGCATCGGCTTGTCGCTGGGAAGCGACGAGCCGATGGATCGCACGCATTTGCAGCAGTTGAAAATACTTGTCGATCGTTATCAACCCATGCTGGTTTCGGATCATCTGGCGTGGGTGGGTATCGATGGTATTTATTTGAACGATTTATTGCCGCTGCCCTATACCGATCAAGCTTTTGCGGTAGTCGCACGTAATATACAAATCGTCCAGGAAACCATCGGACGAACTCTGCTCATTGAAAATCCATCGCGTTATCTCTCATTTGCCGAATCGACGTTGAGCGAGCCCGAGTTTTTGAATCGCCTCGCGCACAGTACCGGCTGCGGAATTTTGCTGGATATCAATAATGTATTCGTCAGCGCGCACAACCTGCAATTCGATCCACTCGATTATCTGTGTCAGTTGAATTTAAGCGCCGTCCGCGAATTTCATTTGGCCGGATTTACCCGTGCAGGCAATGTGTTGATCGATACGCACAATCGGCCAGTCGCCGATGAGGTATGGCAGTTATTCGCTACTGCATTGGGGCTCGCGCGGCCGTTGACGCTAATTCCGACGCTGATCGAATGGGACACCGAGTTGCCCGATTTATCGGTGCTGACCGGCGAGAGCGATACAGCGCAAAAAATCGCAGCCAGCGCGG
>CBFHCK010000293.1:0-3646 GCA_965653955.1 uncultured Spongiibacteraceae bacterium | reverse complement strand
CAAATTGTGTCGCTGCGGCTGGAGCATTATCCGGGGATGACCGAAAAAAGCATCGCCGAAATTATTCAACAAGCAAAACAGCGCTGGCCGCTGCTTGGCGTGCGCGTCATTCACCGCGTCGGCGAACTGAAACTTGGCGAGCAGATCGTTTTTGTCGGTGTGTCGAGCAGGCACCGCGGTGCGGCATTCGAAGCCTGTGAATTCATCATGGACTATCTAAAAACGCGCGCACCGTTTTGGAAAAAAGAAACCACCCATGACGGTGCTCGGTGGGTGGCAGCGCGCGCCAGCGATGATAATGCCGCCGACCGCTGGCAATCTAACGGTTCTGCTTAGCTGCATCAGCCGTAATAGGCGAGCAGTGCACCGGTCACCGCAACATTTAACGACTCGACGCCGTTATGCATTGGAATGCGAATCGATGCGTCGGCAATTTGTTCGATCTCTTGCGACACGCCATCGGTTTCATTGCCCAGCACATACACCCGTGCGGGAGCTTTTTTATCGTCGAACGCATCGATTTTCGCTTGCAGCGATAACGTGTAAACGGTGAAGCCCGCCTTCTGCAATTGCTTGAGCGCATCGCCCAGATGGCCGCAGCGAACTATCGGACATTTGAATACGGTGCCGGCGCTCGCTTTGATGACCAACGGCGACAACGGTGCGCAACCTTTTTCCGGAATCAGCACTGCATCGACGCCGCCAGCGGCTGCGGAGCGAATCAGCATGCCGATATTTTGGGGATTGGTGATGCGATCGAGTGCGATGATTTTTGTATTCGTCGCGCGCGTTTCGCGAAGAAAATTATCCAGGCGTTGATAGCGCTGCAATTGCAGATCGGCGGCGACACCCTGATCTTCGCGGCTATTTTTCGAGATCCGCGAGAGTTCGGTTTTACTGTGGTGTTTGATGGGAATTTTACGCGCTGCAGCGAGTCCGGTGATTTCATCCAGAATGCCGCCGCTTTTATTGCTGTCGGCGAGATGTATGCAGTAAATCGGCAGCGACGGATCGTGTAACGCTTCGAGCACCGGTTTGCGACCGTAAATCGTCAGCAAACTATCGAAGAAGGCTTTTTTGGCGAGATAACTCGCGGAATCTTGCTCGGTCACTGTAGTTCACCCGTTGCGAATCGGGCGCACGATAGAAGCGGCGTTTTAGCCTGTCAATAATTACGGCAGGAGCAAACGGAAACAGCTGCCATGCGGCGCGATATTGGTGAGATCGATCGTGCCATGTTGTTCGCCACGGCGATGCAGATTGGCAACCTGCGCGGCGAAATATAAGCCCAGGCTGGTACTGCCGCTGTTGAAGTCGATACCGCGCTCGTCGTTTGCGAATTGATCCTCGTCGGTATTGGCGTTCGCGCTCAACATTTTGGCGGGAAAGCCGGGGCCATCATCGCGTACTTCGATCACGACACTATTGTTGGCGTTAGCGTGGGCAAGTACGCGGATCGATTTATCCGCATAGCGCGATGCATTGACGAGCACATTATTGAGCACGCCGGCGATTAACGTGGGATCGAAATACGCGCGCAAATCGTCGTCGCATTCGCACGTGATCTGCAATTGCCGAATCGAAAACAGCAGCTCGTTGCTGGCAATCTGTTCATCGAGGAAATCGGCGACGAATACTTCCTGTATCTGCAGCGGCAGTTGTTTTTCCTGCAATCGATACAGGCCGAGCAAGTAGATCATCGAGTTATTGATTCGCGCTGCCTCACCGCGCAACGTTGCGAATTGCATGCGTTGGGTATCCGATGTGGGCGGTGTCACTTCGACGATCGAGTCGAGTGTATTCAGCAGCATGCCGAGCGAGTTTTTAATGTCGTGGACCGACGACGCCAGCATCATCGAAAACGGCACATCATTCGGCATCGGCATTCATCTCGTCCAGTTGTTCCTGCAGGCTTTCGACGTGTTCCCACAGCAGTTGGAAGCGTTCGTAGAGCGGGTGATCGTCGGTCAGCATATCGACCGAATGAATGATTTGTTCGCAGCGCTGGAGTTGGGCGGCGTCGGGTCCATTTGTGTTCATGTGTCGGATCGACGCCAGCACCAGGTTGAGCTTCACAGCCAGATTGTTCGGATAATGACGCAAAGCTTCGTTGAATAGCGCCACCGCTTCCGGATAGCTCTGATTGCCGAGCAATTCTTTACCCCGGCGGTTGAGCTCGATGGCTTTGTCTTTGCCTTTGCGCGATAACGGCTCCTCGGAGAGCTGATCGATCGCTTCGCCAATCGCTTCATCATCAGGATGTTTGTCCGCCAGCTCACGCAGAATTTTTTGCGCGCCCTCGCTGTCGCCCATTGCGCGATAACAACGTGCGAGATCGAGCATTACCTGAGCTGACTGCGCTGGTTCTTCCTCTCCTTCCTTCGGCGCCATTTTCGCAGCCACCGATTCAAGGCGTTTGCGCGATTCATCGGTTTGTCCGGCATCGGCGTAAGCGGCAGCGTTGATGATGTCGGATTGCAGGCGCACCTGCGGATCGTCGCGATAACGTCGGCGAGCGCGATCAAGCACTTCCTCGACATCATTTATACGTTTGCGATCCTGCTGTTCTGCGTTTTTGAGCTGCGAGGAAATACAGCGCGCGAGCTTGAAATAATTTTCCGGCGATTCGTAACAGGAGTTCGAGCCGAGGCGCACCACCTTGCGGTAGGCTTTTTCGGCGCGATCCCAATCACCGTTGTTTTGACTGATCTCCGCAAGTAACTGTTGGCGCAATATCGCATTCGGCGACACCTCGCTCGCGTGTTCGAGCAATTGCTGCGCCGCCGCGATATCGCCGCGCTGAGTTTTGATTTCCGCGAGCGCGTCGTAGACCTCAAGACATAGGCAGTTTTGCTGAATCAATTGCTGAAAAACCTGCTCGGCGGCGTCGAGTTCGCCCATTTCCATCAGGCATTGCCCGAGCCCGATCTGGGCCCAGTCGACCGGGCGGTCATCGAGCACTTCCTCATAAATGTCGCGTGCCTGCGGATATAAATGCTTTTCGAGAAAGCAGCGAGCCTTGATGCGGTAACAGCGTTGTTCGTAACGGCTGCGATTGGCGATTTGCTCGTCGCATAGTGCGATGGCCAGATCGTAATCCTGCTCATCCATCGCGCGATTGATTTCGTGCAGTTCTTCCTTTTCGAGTACCAGACGATCGAGCCGTTTTTGCAGCACGGTCTGCGTAAACGGTTTCGTCAGGTAATCGTCGGGCTGATATTCGAGCGCTCCGAACACCATGCCCTTGGTCGTTTCGGCGGTAATCATCATGTACGCCGTGGTGCGTTTCAGCAGCCGGCGGTAACGCAATTCCTCGAGAATCTGCTGGCCGTTTTTGCCGTCGCCGAGGTTGTAGTCGCAGAGGATGATGTCGAAATGTTTGTTTTCGCAGTGAGAGATGGCGTCAGTGCCATTCGTCGCGGTTTCGACATCGGCTATACCGAAGTTCACCAGCATTCTGCGGATCGACCCGCGCATATCCGGAAAATCGTCGATAACCAATGCGGTTTTGCGTTGATAAATTTTTATTACATCGATTTTTTGCATTCAGGTGCCGCTTCGCCCAGTTTTTTTGTTTCCTTAGCATAGAAGAGATTGCTGCCGACGCACGCCGTACGCGGCAGTTGTCATCGTCTATGTGCAAGGA
>CBFHCK010000292.1:0-3673 GCA_965653955.1 uncultured Spongiibacteraceae bacterium | reverse complement strand
CTGCGAGGTATGGTACATACGCTCGTTCTCGACGACGACCGCCCGATTCCACATGGGTGCGGCCAGCAACTTTGGCTCAGCCTGTAGCCCATCGGGCCAATATTGGAAGCCACCACCGATACGCCCCTTGTAATACCAGGTGATGACCTGCGCCTTCTTCGCTTGCCACTGCCGGAACAGCCCCGACTTCGCCATGATGTTGAGGAGCCAGATCGGTGCATCCTTGGCATACATGCCCCGGAAATGCGTGCCATCCACATGAGGTGCCCCGCCCGCCGGCGTCGGCCCCTGAATGTTGAAAAACAGCTGGTCGGGCTGCGCGTATTTCGCTCCCCAATAAGCGCGCACGCGATTGAGAAAATCGGTGTTAAAGAAGCAATCCTCCACCTCCGGGTAGAGCGCCACACCGGCTTCGGCGAAAAAGCCACGAAAAACCGGATTGAGAAACATATCCCACGTAGGTTTGAGGCCTTCGGGCAACATTCCCGACGTCGTGGCGATAACTTCCTCCGGCGATTTGAAATATTGCGACAACAGCAGCGTCCAGGGTCCATTGTCGCGAATGACCTTCAGCATTCGCCCATACTGATCATCGCTCCATGCGCGCTCGAAAATCTGTGGTGGGGCTACCGGAAGAAATGCTGTGGCTAGGTTTCTGGTCATTTACTCGTCCTCTTTCGATTTATTGATTTCGCTGACGTTCTGAACGGCGCCAGTCGTTACTACTTGCTAAGACGCCTCAGCAACTGCCGCGCACGGGCGGCGACCGGCGGATCGATCATCCGATCACCGAGTTTGATCGCATTGACGCTGCCGCGCGCATCCCATGCCGCAATAATTGCTTCGGCCTCGACGATCTCCTGCTCGTTCGGCGCAAAGTCGGCATTCAATGCAGTCACCTGCTTCGGGTGGATGCACAGCGCACCGGTCAGACCGACGGCACGCGCGTTCGCGATGGCATTCGCATAGGCCGCGTCGTCGTCGAATGCGCCGATCGAAATCGGCAGCGCCAACGCCATCAGTTCGCGTTCGGCCGCAGCGAAAGCCAGCAGACGACACGGCAGATCGAGACTCTGCGGTGTCGGCGCGACGCCGAGCGCGAGCGAGAAATCCTCGGTGCCGAGCGCAAGCCCGGTCACGCGCGGAATAGCCGCAATCTCGGTCATACGCGATAACGCCGCCGGCGATTCGATCAACGCGATCACGCCGATACTGCCCGCCGGCAATGCGCGTGCAGCTTCCCATTCGCCGATCATTTCGATCAGCACGGCCAGCCGGTGCGGGCATTCGACCTTCGGCACCACCAGCGCGGTCACTGTTGCCAGTACAGCCGCTTCGAGATCGGCCACCGCATCGAGCCAGTTGCTGTTGATGCGCACGGCGACGGTCTGGCCAAGCGCGACGAGCTGTTCGGCGGTGGCCACAACGGCAGCGCGCGCCGCCGGCTTATCGGCAGCGGGCACGGCATCTTCCAGATCGAGAATCACCGCATCGGCACCGCGCGTGTGAATTTTTGCGATACGCGCGGCATCGTTGGCGGCGACGAACAGGGCGGAACGCCAGCCTCGGCTCATGCAGTGATCTCCTCGGTTTGAATCGTCACGGTGGCGGTCATCGCCGCGCCGCCATCGGGCGCGATTGCGACCAACTCGGCGCCCGTGTCGCTCGGATTCAGGCCGAGCGTGAACGGGGCATTAGCGAGTATCGGGCGCAGGCCGCGGAAGCTGAAACCGGTGACATGCGCCTGTGGATGGTGCCGCAGAAAATGATCGAGCAGTAGCGTCGCAGTCAACGGGCCATGCACAACCAGACCGGCATAGCCCTCGACCTGCGTCGCGTACGGGTAGTCGTAATGAATGCGGTGGCCGTTGAAAGTCAGCGCCGAATAGCGGAACAACGCAACCGGATCGGGCGTGAATGATCGCGCGAATGCTGGCGACGGTATAGCTTCCACTGCCGCCGCTGCGGTAGTCGCTTTGGGCTCCTCGCGGTACACCAGATCCTGCTCCTCGCTGATCGCGAGTCTAGTACCACCAACACCAGTAGGGCCGACATGAATATCGTGGCGCAACGTAATGAATATCATCGCGCCCGAGCGGCCGTGCTTCGGCGTCGCGGATACCAGCGTGGTGGTGCGCTCGATCGACGCGCCGAGCGGCACCGGCGCGAGAAAACGGACTCGGCTGCCAGCCCACATCCGTCGCGGCAGCTCGATCGGTGGAATCACGCCGCGCTTCTCGCCACTTTGTTCGCCGGCCTCCCCGCCATTCTTCTCGTTACCCTTCCCGCCACCCAGGCCGCGTTTCGGGTGGCCGTCGATGCCGATGTCGGATTGCCGTGCCAGCGGCGGAAAACACAGCCAGTGACCGAGCGGCGGCAGCTCGCCCGCGCGCCACGGCGGCGTGTCGTGATCGAGCAGCGCCGCCAGTGCCGCTATCGCGCGCGGTTCGGCGATGTCGCTGGATTGCTCGCTGCGGCCAATCCAATCGTCATAGTTGTGGTCGTTACTCACGCTTGAAACTCCCGACGAATGCGTGCGGAATGCTCGCCTACTGCCGGCACGCGACCGACCGCACCGGCATCGCCGTCCCAGCGCACCGGCGGCGCCGGCATCGATACCGGCCCGGTCGGCGTGTCGACCTCAACCCGGCGCAGTTGTGAGTGTTGCGACAGATCGGAAACCGCATTAACGGAGGCATAAGCGATGCGGGCGGCAGCTAATCGTGCGATCACGGTATCCAGCGACAACCGATCGAATACGCCGTTGATCTTGCGGTCCAGTTCAGCGCGATGCGCCACGCGTTTCGCGTTGCTGACGAAACGTGGGTCGTCGGCGACATCGGGCTGCTCCAGCACCTGCGCACAGAAGGTGCGCCATTCGCGCTCGTTCTGGATCGACAACACCACCTGCCTGCCGCCGGCCACATGGTACGCGCCATACGGTGCAATCGACGGATGCTGCAAGCCTTCGCGCCGAGGCGCTTTGCCGGCGTAGTCGTAGTGCAGTAACGGCACGGTCATCCAGTCGGCAATGCCATCGAACAGCGACACTGCGATACCGCGTCCGCGCCCGGTTTTTTCGCGCTCGTACAGCGCTTGCAGAATAGCCGCGTGGGCATTCATACCGCAGCCGATATCGGCCACCGACACGCCGACGCGGCCTGCCCCGTCGGGGGTGCCGGTGATTGAGGCCAGTCCGGTCTCGCACTGAATCAGAAAATCGTAGGCTTTCATGTCGCGCGCCGGTCCGCTCTCGCCATAACCGGAAATATCGCAGGTAATCAGCCGCGGAAAGCGCTCGCGCAACGCCGCCGAGCCGAAGCCCGAGCGCTCGGCCGCGCCCGGAGCGAGATTCTGGATAAACACATCGGCCTTGCTCAGAACGGCTTCGAGCAGCGCCACATCGGCGGGCTCTTTGATATCGAGCACGAGCGATTCCTTACCCCGATTGAGCCAGACGAAATACGCGCTTTCACCGTGCGCGACATGATCGTAACCGCGCGCGAAGTCGCCTTCCGGCCGCTCGATCTTGATCACGCGCGCACCCGCTTCCGCGAGCCGCGAGGTACACAGCGGCGCCGCGACAGCCTGTTCCAGCGCGACCACCAATACGCCATCGAGTGGTTTCATTTTGTATTTGCTCTCAAACAACTGGCTCAGAACGACTTATTCA
>CBFHCK010000291.1:0-3676 GCA_965653955.1 uncultured Spongiibacteraceae bacterium | reverse complement strand
TCGATCGGCTTATCCGCGCTCACCGCGTTGTGGGCAGGTATCGATTTCGTCCAGAACGCACCCGAGGGCGGCGCCTTCACGCAGCAGTTGTGGACGTGGATGAGCGTCGGCGGTTTCGCCCCGCAGTTCGCGCTGCGGCTCGATGGCCTGTCGCTGACGATGCTGGGTGTGATCACCGGCGTCGGTTTTTTCATTCATTTGTTCGCCTCGTGGTACATGCGCGGCGAGGACGGCTATGAGCGCTTCTTCGCCTATATGAACCTGTTCGTCGCGAGCATGCTGTTTCTGGTGCTCGGCGATAACCTGCTGTTCCTGTATTTCGGTTGGGAAGGCGTCGGTCTGTGCAGCTACCTGCTGATCGGTTTTTATTATCAGGACCCCGCGAATGGGCTGGCGGCACGCAAGGCATTTGTCGTCACCCGCGTTGGCGATACGTTCATGGCGATCGGCTTGTTCCTGCTGTATCGCGAAATCGGCACGTTGAACATTCAGGAAGCATTGGCGCTGGCGCCGAAGCATTTCGAAGCCGGCTCGTTCACGATTACCGCGATTGCGTTATTGCTGCTGGGCGGCGCGGTCGGTAAATCCGCGCAGTTACCGTTGCAAACGTGGTTGCCCGATGCGATGGCCGGCCCGACGCCGGTCTCCGCGCTGATCCATGCCGCGACGATGGTTACCGCGGGCGTCTACCTGATTGCGCGCACGCACACGCTGTTCGAACTGTCGCCGTATGCGTTGAACATGGTGGGTCTGGTGGGTGCAGCGACATTGCTGCTGGCCGGTTTCGCCGCGCTGGTGCAGACCGATATCAAGCGCGTGCTCGCGTATTCGACGATGAGCCAGATCGGCTACATGTTTCTTGCGCTCGGTGCAGGCGCGTGGGGCGCGGCGGTATTCCATCTGATGTCGCACGCGTTTTTCAAGGCGCTGCTGTTCCTTGCGGCGGGTGCAGTAATCATCGCCTGCCATCATGAACAGGACATCTTCAAGATGGGTGGACTGCGCAAAAAGATTCCGCTCGTGTACTGGTGCTTCCTGATTGGTGGCGGCGCACTCGCGGCTATTCCGTTCCTCACCGTGGGTTTCTTTTCGAAGGACGAAATCCTGTGGGAAGCCTACGCCGCCGGCCGCATCGATCTGCTCGCTGCCGGTTTGGTCGGCGCATTCCTGACATCGATCTACACATTCCGCATGATCTTCATCGTGTTCCATGGCGAAGAAAAAACCCATGCGCATGCGCTGAAAGGTATTTCTTATTGGTTACCGCTGTCGGTGCTGCTGGTGCTATCGACATTTGTCGGCGCCTTCATCCATCTGCCGTTGGCGGGTGTATTGCCGGAAGGTCCGGGGCACGCGGGCGGCGAATTCAAACACACGCTTGAAATGATATCCGGCGCGATTGCGCTGATCGGTATCGCGATTGCGGCGGCTCTGTATTTAGGCAAGCGCAAGCTGGTGACGGGCATCGCGAGCAGTGGCATCGGCAAAGCGCTTTCGTGCTGGTGGCGTAATGCCTGGGGTTTCGACTGGCTGTACGACTGGGTGTTTGTCAAACCGTTCATGCTGCTGGTGCGGATCAATCGTCGCGACGGTGCCGATCTCGCCATTGGATTGATTCCGAAGCTGATGCGCGCCGGCCACGACCTGATGGCAGTGACCGAGAACGGCCAGTTGCGCTGGTACGCGGCATCGCTCGGCATCGGCGCCGTGCTGGTGCTGACGGCGGCGTTCCTGAGCTGATCGACACAAATCACGAGCGAAATGCGCGCGATTATTTGGCTTCATCACCCGCGCGGTTAATGTCCAAAACAACGAAGGCAAACGGCCCGACATGATTCTGACCTGGCTAATACTGATTCCCTTTATCGGCGGGCTGCTGTGCTGGCAGGGCGAGCGTCTGGGGCTCGGCATTCCGCGCTGGATTGCGCTATTCACGATGCTAATCGTGCTCGGACTGGCGATCAATCTGTGGATCGTCGGCGATTACCACATGAGCGATGTGATCGCGTCCGGCGCGCCGAAATGGCAGCTCGAATTTCAGGTGCCGTGGATCGAGCGCCTCGGCATCAGTTTCCACCTCGGCCTCGATGGCCTATCGCTGCTTATGGTGCTGCTGACAGGATTGCTCGGTGTGATGGCGGTGGCGTGCTCATGGAGCGAAATCCAGCGTCATGTCGGCTTCTTCCATCTCAACCTGCTATGGAATCTCGGCGGCGTTATCGGGGTATTCCTTGCGCTCGATATGTTCCTGTTCTTCTTTTTCTGGGAACTGATGCTGGTGCCGATGTTTTTCCTGATCGCGCTGTGGGGACACAACGCGCCGGATGGCAAGGGCCGTATCTACGCTGCGACCAAATTCTTCATCTTCACGCAGGCGAGCGGTCTGCTGTTGCTGCTGGCGATCCTCGGGCTCGTGCTGGTGCACTACCGCGCCACCGGCGTATTGAGTTTCGATTATTCGGTATTGCTTGGCACGCCGATGGCGCCGCTGGTCGAGATGGTGCTGATGCTCGGCTTTTTCACGGCCTTTGCCGTCAAGATGCCGGTTGTGCCGTTTCACTCGTGGTTGCCCGATGCGCATTCGCAGGCGCCGACGGCAGGCTCGGTCGATCTGGCCGGCATTCTGCTGAAAACCGCTGCGTATGGCCTGTTGCGCTTCGGTATTCCGTTCTTCCCGAATGCGTCGCTCGAATTTGCGCCGATTGCGATGTGGCTCGGTGTGCTCGGCATCATTTACGGCGCGGTACTCGCGGTGGCGCAAACCGACATCAAGCGCCTGATCGCGTATACGAGTATTTCGCACATGGGCTTCGTGCTGATCGGGATTTACTCCGGCACCACGATTGCGCTGCAGGGCGTCGTCATTCAAATGCTGGCGCACGGCTTATCGGCCGGCGCGCTGTTCATTCTCTGCGGCGAATTGTATGAGCGTCTGCATACACGCGATCTGCGCCAGATGGGCGGGTTATGGACGCGCTTGAAGTTTTTGCCGCCGATTTCGCTGTTCTTCGCGGCGGCATCGCTCGGTCTGCCCGGCATGGGCAATTTTGTCGGTGAATTCCTGATTCTGCTCGGCGCGTTCAAGATTGCGCCGGTGGTGACCATCGTTGCGGCAACCGGCCTGATTTTGGCGGCGGTGTATTCGCTGATCATGATGCAGCGCGCGTTTTATGGCCGCACACAATCGGACGAGCCGTTGAAGGATTTGTCGGGCCGCGAACTGGGCTTGATGGCTTCGCTGATGATTTTGCTGTTGCTGCTCGGTTTGTATCCGCAACCGGTATTGAATACCTCCGCCGCTGCGATGGCGGGGGTGCAACACTATTACTCGGCAGCGTTAACCACTGCCACGACTGCTGAATAAATCGATATGACGCTGACCACCGATTCCCTGATTGCTCTGCTTCCGATTCTAATCACCAGCGCCACCGCGGTGCTGGTGATGCTGTCGATCGCCGTTCGCCGCCACCATTGGTGGAATGCGACGTTGACCGTGATCGGTTTGAACCTCGCGCTGGCGTCGGTGGTGTTCGCCTCCCGCGTCACACCGCAAGCGGTCACGCCGCTGCTGATGGTCGATGGTTACGCGCTGTTTTATATGACGATCATTCTGGTCGCCACTTTGGCGTGCGCGACGTTGTCGCATGCGTATATGGAGGGCGATCCGGGCAATCGC
>CBFHCK010000290.1:0-3679 GCA_965653955.1 uncultured Spongiibacteraceae bacterium | reverse complement strand
TCATGTGAAATCTCCACCGCTTATTGTTATGAGGGTTTGGAGCCACCGCTGTGTAACGTGCCGCACGATTGTGCGCTAACAGGCTTTCTTCTGCCTAGACTATTTCGGCCGAATTAATCATCTCGAATGATTGGCCCGACAAAAAATGTCGCGGCACGATCGCGAAATTCGCCGCTTCCCCTTTTATTCACGGTCGATGAAATTGTCATCGGCAATAGGCGCTATTACGCTCGATTCGATTCGGCAAAATGTGTGGCACATGTAGCGATCGATCAGCCAGTCGGGGCTCTCCCAATCGAACCAGCGATCGACGTGCGCCCAGTGATACGGATGTTGCATGTATTGCTGCTGCAACGCAGCGAGATTATCGAATTCCTGTTCCCATACATGTGTCCATGTGCGCGTGCCACTCGCATGGGTTACTCGGCTTAACTGCCAATTGCGAATGCCGTCGATGTATTCCGGCATTGCCAGCGTTTCTGCGATGAATTGCGCTTCGCGTTCGACGCTTTGCAGCCGCGTCGCGCTGACGAGCAACATGCGATAAATACCTTCACGCAAACCCCGCTCACGCGCACCGCTATCGCCGCCGCTATAACCAACGCGTTCGATATTTGTAGCGAGCGCCTGCAGCATGTCGTTTGCTGAGCGCCACAACGCACCATCGAGAAATTGCGCATACGCGGCTTCGTCGACAAACTGCAAATGCCAGATCAGATCGCCGCCATTTAACGTACCCGGCAACGTCGGCGCGACAAAACCGCGCGCGATACCGGCTGTACGGCAAATCGATTGCAAATACGTGTAAGCCTCGGCGCAACGGGCAAGACTCGCTGCCGTATCGAACCGAACGAGTTGCGTGAGCTTAAACATCTGGCCCTTCGCTCTGAATATTCGAGAGCTGCTCGATGGCGTCCGCATCGGCGAGAAAACGCCGATTGCGTGTAACGATCAATTCGGCGGCACCGCGCCACCACGCATCGACCTCGGCATTGCGACCGCTGGCAATGCGCGTTGACCACCAACCCTGCGCACCGCCTGCCACTGTCCATAAAAAAATCAGCGCATTCGATTGATTGCGCAACCACACCGGCGGCGAAATCAGTTCGTATTGCAGCGTCAATCCGCGCGCGATTGCGCCGGGCACATAGCGCTCGCGATAAGCGGCGAGCAGTGTTTGTCCCTGGCCGGGACGCGCGATCAATTCGTCGATCAAAAAAATCGTCGTTGTCTTGTGTTGATCGGTCGCTCTGCTTTCGCTCTTCGGCGTGTTATTCATCGGTCTATCGCCAACGCTTATGGCTCCAAAGCGGGCTCGACGGCGAGCAGTAATTTGCCGCGTACATGGCCGCGCCGAATACGCGCGTGCGCTTCCGCTGCCTGCGCGAGCGACAGGGTTTCGATTTGCGGCGCGCGCAAATCACCCGCTGCCAGCAATGCGATCAATTGGCGCAATTGCGCGCCAGCGCGTGCCGGATTGCTCATCGCAACGGCGATACGAATATTTCGCGCAGCGGCGTCCGCAACGTTATATGTTGGCTCGCCGTCGATCAGCGTGGCCACCGGCGACACGACGCCGCCAGCACGCGTTAACTCAACCGCATTTGGCAGCGAGCCCTGACCGACCGTATCGAGCACGGCATCGACACCGTGCGGCGCCCAGCCGCGCACTGCTGCGGCAACATCTTCGCCGCGATAATCGATCGCACGCTCGACACCGAGGCTGTGTAAGTAATCGAGATTATTCGCGCTCGCCGTCGCTGCGACGCGAGCGCCGCGCCAGCGTGCTAGCTGAATCGCATAGCTGCCGACGCCACCAGCGCCGCCGTTGATCAGAATCTGCTGCCCCGCGTGCATCGCGCAGATTTCAACAATGCCTTCCCACGCCGTGACACCCGCGATCGGAATCGCCGCAGCGCTGCGCAGATCGACACTGTCCGGCAACTTCGCCAGACGCCCCGCCGCCGCCTTAAAGAATTGTGCGTAGCTGCCCCAATCGCCGCGCAACTGGTTGGCGGTACCGGTGACACGATCGCCGATGTTGAATTCATCGACGCCATCGCCGAGCGCTGCAACAATGCCGGCGCCATCGAAGCCGAGCACGAACGGAAAACGATAATCCATATAGCGCGTCAACCAGCCTTCGCGGCATTTCCAGTCGGCCGGATTCACATCGGCATAAGCGACACGCACCAGCACTTCGCCGGGGCCAGGTTGCGGTGTCGGCAGCTCAGTTATGCATAACTCCTCGGGACCGCCAACACGTTCGATCGCGACTGCGCGCATACGCTCCGGCACTGTATGCATCGCTAGCTCCTCACGATTTCGTCAGCACCCTTTTTCGTTACCAAGTAGTCGTCGATATTCGGCATGCGCATCATTCGCCAGTAATCGACCAGCCGCCACGGGTTCGACATGAAATTGCGATGCCTGCTGTTCAGGTAATAGCTGCTGACTTTCGGATGCGACCACACCATGCCTTTTAATTTTTGCTCGACCTGCTCGTTGTAGCGATCGTGTACCTCGCGACGCGGCTCGAGCGCGCTGGCGTGTTCGCGATGCAGCAGACTCAGACAGCCGAGGATGTAATTGCTGTGCACCTCCACCAACATGTTGACGCCAGCGCCATGATTCGGGGCGCTGTTCGGCCCACCCATTACGAAGAAATTCGGAAAGCCCGGCACGGTGAGACCGAGATACGCACGCGGATCTTCGTCGCCCCATATCTCGCGCAACGCAACACCGTCACGCCCGACCACGTGCAACGGATGCAGCCATTTACGCGTTTCGAAACCGGTGGCGAGAATGATGACATCGACCGGTACGCGACCATCGCGCGTAACAATGGCATCCGTCTCGATGCGTTCGATCGCGCTCGTGTCGAGCGTCACGTCATCGCGCTTGAGCATCTTGTACCAGTTGTTGTCCTGGATGATGCGCTTGCCCATCGGCGGAAAATCGGGAATCACTTTTTCAATCAGATCGGGGCGATCGCCGAGTTCGCGCTGAATGTAATCGAGCAGTATCTGCCGACGGCGTTCGTTCGGCGCCGATACCGATTCGGTCATCGGCCATTCGGGATCGACCACCGCAACCGGATACAAACCGTCCGACACCATCCAGTACGTCAGGAAGCGAAACCATTGTGCGTAATACGGAATATTTTGTAGCGCCCAGCGAGCACCCGCTGGTACTTCGGCGTTCAGACTCGGACTCGGCACGATCCAATGCGGCGAACGCTGAAACACCGTCAGATGTTCGGTCTGTTCGACGATCGCCGGTCCCACCTGCATTGCGGAACAGCCGACACCGATAATCGCCACGCGTTTGCCACGCACATCGAGCGTGTGATCCCAACGCGCGGTATGCACTACGGGGCCGGCAAATTTATCGAGCCCCGGAATTGCCGGATAAGCCGGTCTGTTCAACGCGCCGACCGCGGTGATTACAACATTGGCTTCGCGCGTGGTTTCCATGCCGGTCTTTAGGTCGCGCAACGTCACACGCCATTTCTGCCGCGCTTCGTTCCACACGAAATCGGCGGCGTCGGTATTGAACACGATGCATTCGCGCACACCGAATTTATCGACACAATGCTGTAAATATTTTTCGACTTTTTCGCCACGCGAAAAGAAGTGCGGCCAGTCGTTGTTCAACTCGAACGAATACGAATAAAAAT
>CBFHCK010000289.1:0-3680 GCA_965653955.1 uncultured Spongiibacteraceae bacterium | reverse complement strand
ACAACGCACCGCACAGCGGCCGCTCGCTGCCGGTCTCGTCAGCAAACGCGAAGCGCTGACGCTTGCCGCATGCTTATGCCTGCTTGCATTTGTGCTCGTGCTGTTTACGAATCAATTAACGATTTTGCTGTCGTTTGGCGCGGTATTGATTGCCGGTTTGTATCCATTCATGAAGCGCTACACGCATCTGCCGCAACTCGTGCTCGGCGCTGCGTTTGGCTGGGGCATTCCGATGGCATTCGCCGCGCAATCGAATGCACTTCCCAACGGTTGCTGGTTATTGTTTGTCGCAAATCTGTTGTGGACCGTGGCGTACGATACGTTTTATGCGATGGTCGATCGCGACGACGATTTAAAAATCGGCGTTAAATCCACCGCTATTTTATTCGGCGATGACGACAAGCTGATCACCCGCATTCTGCAGGCGAGCATGATCGTCGCGATGCTACTGGTCGGCGCGCAATTCAAACTCGGTTATTGGTATTACGTTTCCCTTCTGTTTGCGAGCGCGCTATTCGGCTACCAGCAATATCTGATTCGTCACCGCCAGCGCGACGCGTGCTTTAAAGCATTCCTGCATAACATTTGGGTGGGTGCAGTAATTTTCGCGGGAATTTTTCTGCATTATTTTTTTTCCGCGAATTAATCGGTACACGCAATGAAGATTGACTTCATTGATAGCCTCGCCGACATCTCCGCCGACGCGTGGAATGCAATTACCGGCCGCGATTACCCGTTTATTCGTCATGAATTTTTGTATGCGCTCGAACGCACTGGCTGCGCCGATCGCGATAGCGGTTGGCAGCCAATGCACGCCGTGATCAAACGGGGCAGCGAATTAATTGGCGTGATGCCGCTATATTTAAAATCGCATTCGTATGGCGAATATGTTTTCGATTGGAGCTGGGCCGAGGCCTATCAGCGTCACCGCCTTGCGTACTACCCGAAATTAATTACCGCAATTCCGTTCACGCCCGCGACCGGACCTCGGCTTTGCATCGCACCCGGCGAAGATCGCAACGAGATTACCGCGCACTTGATCGCTGCGCTGCGTAAAAAAATTGCGTTTCATGATTATTCATCGCTGCACATTTTATTTCCGCCAGCCGACGACAGCGAAAATTTTCGCCGCAACGAATTAAGCGAGCGCTGCGGTGTGCAATATCACTGGTTCAATCAACATTTTTCCAGCTTCGATGATTTTCTGGCGACGTGCAGCTCGCGCAAGCGCAAGAATCTGCGCAAGGAACGCGAGCGCGTTTACGAGCAGGGCATTGAATTAACGACGCTCGAAGGCGAGCAAATCGGCGAGCGCGAATGGCAATTGTTTTATCATTTCTACGTATCGACATACGCGAAACGCAGCGGCCACGGCGGCTACCTGAATGTGGATTTTTTTCGCGAACTCGGCGCGCATTTATCCGAGCATATGGTGATGACGCTCGCGCATTGGCGCGGCGAAACGATTGCCGGCGCATTGTATTTTCGCGACAGCAATACGCTGTATGGAAGATATTGGGGCGCAGTACGCGAATTCGACTGCCTGCATTTCGAGGCGTGTTATTACCGTGGCATCGACTATTGCATCGCGAACGGCTTAGCGCGCTTCGATCCAGGCGCTCAGGGTGAGCACAAAATTCAGCGCGGATTCGTGCCGATTAAGACGTTTTCATATCACTGGATCGAGAATGAAACGTTTCGTCGCGCTATCGACGATTTCCTGCTGCGCGAACGCGCAGCGATCGATGAGCATATTGTTGAAGCGAGCATGCTGCTGCCGTTCAAACAGAACGGCGCATGAGCACTAAAAATGACGTGTTAACGCAGGCCTTTGTACTGCACTTCAAAACTGATTTGACGCGGAATATCGGCGACACCGCCGTTGCTGTTGACGACCGATGGCCACACATTGTCGCGATCGAAAATATTGCGCAACGCGACCTGACCCTCCCAATTTGCGCCCCACTGCTGGCGTAACGAAAGATCGCTGCGGTAGAACAGGCCCGCATCTTCGACATTGCTATTTACCGTGTCATCGCCGGTGCGCACATTTTCGTGCACGCGATTGGCCCAGAATATTTCCAGCTTTTGCGCAGGCCAGCGGTAGCCAACGCCGACACTCGCCATCCAGCTCGGGAACATGTCCGGATCGCAATTGCAGGCGCGCGCGGGACTGTCGATGGTGCGGTTGCTGATGCCCGCGCCGCTCACTTCGAAACGCCATTGATCGAGGCTGAATTTCGCCGACAGCTCAACGCCGCGCGATTCGCTCTCGCCGCTGTTGGTGTATTGGCTGATGCCGTCGCCATTGCGCACCAGCAGAATGCGATCGTCCCAACGCGTATTGAATGCGGTTAATTGCACGAGGCCGCTGTTTAAGGCGCGCGTAAATGTCAGCTCGAAATTATCGATAGTTTCGGGTTTCAGATCGGAGGTGCCGAGTGCGAAATTAGTACCGCGCAACTCATTCGCGTTCGGTGCGCGGAACGCTTCGCCATACAACGCCTTCACGCTGTAGCGGTTGCTGGGCATCCAGATAAAGCCGGCCCGCGGTGAAACCTGCGAACTAAAACTCGAATAATCGTCGATACGGCCGCCGTAGATTAATTGATAACGGCCGTCATGCCATTGCGACTTGCCTTCGACGGAAAAGCTGTTGATGTGACGGCTGAGGCCGGAATAATCGGGCAGCGAAGGTGTGGCAATAACCTGCACTTCGGGCACTCGCGATGTCACATCGTGATCATCGATCGCCTGCCGCTCGGAAGCAGCAGTCAGCGCCAGCTGCGTCACGCCGGAAAGCATTTCGATATCGGTACGCTTGAAGTTAACGCGTGTGCCATACCGGTGCTCGACGATTTGCTGATCTTCGTTCGAATAATCGAAAGCCAGTGTCGGCGGAATGCCGAATGGCAAACGCAGGTAATAGTCCTGACCGTAATCGTTGCGCCAGTAATAGTTGTCCCAGCTCCATCCCCAGCTTGCAAGCTGGCCATCCAGGCCGCCCTTCAACATCCATAAATGCGAGCTGCGACCGGCGATATCGCGCTCGCGCACGTCGGTAACCAGCGTGCCGGCACCGGGAAATTCGTTCGCATCCGAGTGATCGGTAAACAGGGAGAGGTGATAGCCGAGCGCATCGGCGCGGCCCTCCCAGCGCAACATCGCCGTGGAAGCGCGATAGCTTTTTTCGCGCGATGCCCGCTGCTCGCTGCCGCCGAGTGGATAGCGATAATCGTCGCCTTGATCGCCCTGATGGGCCGATGAAATCGCCACTTGCAGCGTTTGGTCGTCGCCAACCACCTTGGTACCGCGCGCGGACAGCCGCTGGTAATTTCGCGAGCCGATTTCGCTGCCCACCTCAAACTGCTCGACGTTGCTGCTGTAGGTAGAGAGAACGAGCGCGCTGTGGAAAGCATCGCTGCCGTAAAGAATCGAGCTGGGACCGCGCACAAGCTCCAGGCTATCCATCACGCCGAGTTGCATTTCGGCATTCGAAAACACCTCGGAACCGAACGCAAAGGTATTGATCGGCACGCCGTCAACCAGCGTGGCGCGACCGCGTAAAGAAGAGGAATCGTAGCTGCGGACTTGAATCAGCAAACCGCCGTCGGGCGGGCTCAGCAACATCACGCCCGGCACATGCAGCACCGCATCCGGCATCGTGCGCGCGCCACGGC
>CBFHCK010000288.1:0-3681 GCA_965653955.1 uncultured Spongiibacteraceae bacterium | reverse complement strand
AATACCGCTGCACAAACGGTAATGCAGATGGGCTGCACTTACGAAGACACCTATCGCCGCGTCAACGGCGAATGGAAAATCGCAACGACGCACAGCCGCCCGCATGTGAGTGAACTCCTGAAGCTGGAAGATGGAATGCATCGCATTCAATTTGCCGGCAGTGTGATGGGGACGTTTGGGTGAAAGGTCGAACATGGAAAATTTGCATCGAGAATTAGAAGAGCACCGGTCAAAAAACCCGTAGGCAATTATGTAAATCAATCACGGAGACAGTAATGGAAGCACAAGTTGCAGTTTTTGGAATATTGAGGTTTCCTCCAGAAAATATGGAAGGCGTACTTCCTCATCTAAAAGAACTCGTTCGAGAAACCCAAAATAATGATGGATGCTTATTGTATGAGATAGCGGAAGATCCCTTCGATAAAGGGCTGATTAGATTTTCAGAGCTTTGGCCAGATCGCGCGTCTATGGAGGCACATTTAAAGGCGCCGCATATTGGCCCTTGGCGTGAGCAAGCAAAAAAACACGGACTAATCGAGAGAAGTTTTAACTCTTACGACATCACATCAAAGGCAACTCCTCTTTAGCCCTCCCAAGTATTTGCAGGCGCGTAGGGAGCAATACATTTCATTTATTGCGCCCTACGAGTCACATGATCAAATGCAGCACCGTCTCAGCCAATGGAAATCGCTTGCTACAAAAATTGGCAGCAAGCAATGGCAGCAGCGTCACAACATTCTGACGAAAACGCTCGGTGTTTAGGACTCGACAGTCACTTTCGGTACGGGCGGCAGTTCGACGGTGACATTTTCGCTCGGCGCGACGATTTCCGCGACACCTAACGCGACCGATTCGCCATTTTGATTGATGCAATTGCAATCGATCGTCAGCACTTTCTTATCTTCGTTGCGCTCGGTAATTTCCAGATGCACGGTAATCACGTCGCCGATTTTTACCGGACGGCGAAACCGCAACGATTGGCTGCGATAAATCGCACCTGGCCCGGTCAACGCCATTACCAACGCCGCGGACACAATCGCGCCCGTCATCATGCCGTGTGCGATGCGCTCGCCGAACATTGTGCCTTTAGCAAATTCAGCATCGAGATGCAGAGGATTGACGTCACCGGAAACGACCGCGAACAACGCGATATCCTGTTCGGTTACCGTGCGTGTGTAGGTCGCTTTTTTACCGACGGGCAATTCATCGAATGTGTAGCTTTGCAGTTGTGCCATCAAAAATGTCCTCTACTCATTAATTTGGTGTAAAAACTCATGAACACGGTAACGACGGCCAGCGCATGCCCGCATTCCAACCGCCGTCAGCAATGAATTCAGAACCCGTGCAATATGAACCTTCGTCGGTCGCCAGAAATAATGTGACGTTCGCGACTTCATGCGGCAGACCAACGCGCGGAATGGGAAAATTCGCGTATGTTTCGTCCATTGACGATGGATCGGGATTCGCATCGCTCTTGCCACCCATGTCGGTAAATATTCCGCCCGGATGCACGCTATTGACGCGAATGCCGTATTGACCGAGCTCGATCGCAGCGCATTTCGTCATACCGCGTACTGCCCATTTGCTCGACGAATACGCGATCAAACTATTTTTCGATTGTATGCCGTCGATCGACGACACATTAATGATTGAGCCGCCCCGCGCTTTTTTCATCGGTTCGATCACCGATTGCATACCTAAAAACGTGCCGAGCTGATTAATACGGATCACGCGCATGTAATCCTCTTCGCTCGTATCGGCAATCGACTTCATCATGACCACGGCGGCGTTATTCACCAGCACATTCAATGGACCGAATGCCTGCGCGCGCGTAATCGCTTTCTGCCAATCGTCTTTGTTCGATACATCCATATGCACAAATGCAACGCTGTCGCCAAGCTCTGCGGCCAACGCTTCGCCCGGCTGATCCAATACGTCGCCGATCACAACCTTGGCACCGTTCTGCACGAATAGACGAACCGTTTGTTCGCCCATGCCGCGCGCTCCGCCAGTGACAATAGCTACTTTATTTGCCATGCGCATGATGTTGTATCTCCGATATTATTTTCATCGATCGCTGTGTTTTTTATCAGCGTATGTGGGCGGCTATTAAACACCGATCGCCACGCGCGATCCACCCTACAGTTTATTAAGCCTGCCTAGCCCATACGATGAGAGCGCACATCGCATTACAATGCACCCTTTTTCCACGGAATAATTGCATGGCACATCTCGCCTGGTATCAGCTGGCGCTAATCGCATTAGTATTTATCTGGAGTGGATTCGTTCGCTCCGGACTTGGCTTTGGCGGCGCGGTTTTGTCGCTGCCGTTTCTTTTATTGATCGACAATCAACCGCTGGTATTTCTGCCGTTGATTTCGCTGCATCTTTTGGTTTTTTCGTCGGCGATATGGATCGGCAATGTACTCAAGCAGCGACGAGCAAATACCGTTGTCGCAAGCACGATCGATTGGGCCTACTTAAAGAAAGCAATGGCCATTTTGATCACTCCGAAATTGATCGGCGTGTTCGGCCTGTTGACCCTACCGCCTGTTTTGATGAGCAAGATTATTTTCTGCATCGTCGGCGCGTATGCGATTTCTTACATCGTCGACCGGCCATTTCACAGCAATAATCGCTTTGTCGATATTTGCTTACTCGCGCTCGGTGGATATATCAGCGGCACGTCGCTGATCGGCGCGCCATTGATCATGATTGTGTTCGCGAAGAATGTCGAAAAACATCAGCTGCGCGATACGCTATTCGTGCTCTGGTTCATTCTCGTATGCATCAAAATGACGGCGTTTATTATCGCCGGCGTCGATCTGCAACTGATCCATCATTTGTGGTTGTTGCCGAGCGCGGCGGTCGGCCATTTTCTCGGATTGCGCTTTCATCGCTACATCGTCAACGCCGATCAACATGTTTTCTTCCGTGTTTTGGGATCGGTACTGCTGGCGATCAGCGTGTTCGGCCTGTGGCATGGCTAAACGTTTATGCATACATAAAAAAATGGCAAGCGAAAATATTCCCGCTTGCCATGCCGTAATGAAGTTTCAGTTAACGGGTTAATGCAAATGCCAAAAATAAACCGCCGACTGCAATGTTAAACACCGGATAATATTTCAACGCTTCGCGGTTCTCTGGCTTCGCAAAGCGGCGCAGCACCTGGGTTGGAATCCACAGCACCCAAATATCGACAATCAACATGGCCAAAAACGCCGCAACACCCGCCCACATACCGTAACCGTATTCGCTGGATACCTGTTCGAACGCCGTGGGTGGCCACGGTGAAACGATGCCGAGCAGCGCCATACCGAATGACATATTGAATACGACGAGCAGCGGCAGCAGCCAGACGCTGTGCGTTAAAAACGAAAGCAGCGGATTCGTAACGACACGTCCGCGTTCGCCGATAGCCAACCGCAACGTCGCGAACAACGAAAATAATAAAACCAATGCGCCGACTGCATATCCATCGAACATATCAACTTACTCCCGCGGCACGGTTAATTGCTGCTGGATTATCTTGATAAGCCGCTTCGAAAGTTTTACCCGGTTTGCCGAACAACACACCGAATTTCAGTTTTAGCGTCGGAGCGGCAGAGAAATCACGCCAAAGATTCTTGAATTCGTGCGTGAGAATTTTTCCCACATTGCTCGAATTGACTTGCTTGGTAA
>CBFHCK010000287.1:0-3694 GCA_965653955.1 uncultured Spongiibacteraceae bacterium | reverse complement strand
CAGGACTAATGCGGATCGGCAACGATACCGTCGACGCGCCAACCGTCACCGTCAAATTTGCACCCGCAGCGACATTAAGACGCTGCGCGGTAGCGGCCGAAATCAATGCGTAGCCATTCGGAATCTGCGTTTGGAGCGGTGCGGCGCGAGAAGACAGCTCCTCGCTACCGAAAATATGCTGCAACGGCAGCACTCGATATTGGTCGGTGCCCGCAGCAGCCGGCGCTGGGCCGTAGTAATCGGCTTTCGCATCGGCAGTCGGTTCGAACAGCCGCACACCGGGATCGCCGGCGCGCACGTGACCGCCGACTTCGTCCTGGAATTTATTCCAGGCTTGCGGCGAGTTCCAACCGGGTGCCCAGGCAAACGGAATCAACGAGCCCGGACGATCGCCCTTTTGAACACCGTTGTGACCTTCCATCGAAAACGCCAGCGCGGTATCGGCATCTTGGGATGCACGCGGTTCATGCACCGAAATATTGGCGCGCATCGCGGTGCGACCGCTGTAACGGTGCGGCTCGCGCGCGACTTTCAAACCGTTCATCCGGTAATCGGCGCTCGGTGCCGCGTCGACAATCGCGCGCAACTGCGGCAGCGCTTGCGCGCAATGTGCGGTGACTTCGTCGAGCAGCGTCCAGCTGATGTCCTGACCCTGGATGGCGCTGTGCAGCGCATGCAGCCAGCGCCAGCCTTCTTTGTTCTGGCAGGTCGGCTCGTAATACGCCGGGTCGTACACCTGGAAGAAGCGCTGCGCCCTACCTTCGTTGTTGATCAGCGTGCCGTCGCCTTCCGCAAAGCTCGCGGCCGGCAGCAGTACATGCGCTTTTTCAGCGGTAGCAGTGCGTTGATGATCGACGACAACGACGGTGCCAGCGGCATTCAATGCACTATCGACCAAGGCGGCATCGGCGCGGCGGTATAGATCGTTTTCGAGCACGACCACTGCGTCGGCATTGCCATCACGCAGCACAGTGAGGGCAGCATCGGCCGACTCACCGCCCAACAATGTCATCGCCAGACTGTTGGCTTCGGGCACAACCAGCGAAACTCCTGCCTTTTTGCCGCGCGTGTGCAACGCGGCGGCGATATTGGCCGCCGCCTGCAATACGGCTTCGGACTGCGCACCGGTGCCCGATACCACCAGCGGTTGCTCGGCTGCGAGCAGTGACTCGGCAATGGTTTGAGCCAGCTGCGCGGTCGCATCGTCGAGATCGGCAACTGCGGGTGCGGTTGCATCGATCGCATGTGCGACAGCAAAACCGAGTCGCGCGATGTCTTCCTGCACGCCGCGATAGGTCTGCGCGGCGATATCGTCGAGACGGGTTTCAGTGAAGCTCGCGATGAAAATCGGGCTTTTGACGTTCTGACCGATATTCGCGATGGCTTCGGCCTGCCAGTCGAACACTTTTTTCGCCGCCGCCTGTTTGCGCGCCTCGCCCTTGGCAGATTGGCGCAATGCCAATGCGATGCGCGGCGCAGTTTGCGTGACGTCTTCGCCAAGAATGAAGGCGCTGTCGTAACTCTCGATGTCGCGCAACGACGGCGTGCGCACAGGACCGCGCTGCAGAATGTCGCGCACCAGCCGGATCAGGCCCAGTTCGCTGGCTTCGATACCGCTGTAGAAATTGTCCGCGCCAACCAGTTCGCGCAGAACGTAGTTGGCTTCGATGCTCGCACGCGGCGAACCGATGCCGATCACGCGCTTGGCGCCGCGCAACGCGTCGGCGGCAGAAGCCAGTGCGGTCGAGACGGTGACGACATCGAATGTATCGCCCTTGCGTGCCCACGGTTGACGTGGACGATCTTCGCGATTGACATAGCCGTAGCCGAAACGGCCGCGATCGCACAGGAAATAATGATTCACCGAACCGTTGTAGCGGTTTTCAATGCGGCGCAGCTCGCCGTAGCGCTCGCCAGGGCTGGTGTTACAGCCGACCGAGCATTGCTGGCACACGCTCGGAGCGAACTGCATATCCCATTTGCGGTTGTAGCGCTCGGAGTGGGTTTTGTCGGTGAACACCCCGGTCGGGCAGACTTCGGTGAGATTGCCGGAGAATTCGCTTTCGAGCGTGCCGCTTTCGGCGCGACCGAAATACACGTTGTCATGCGCGCCGTAGACACCCAGGTCTTCGCCGCCAGCGTAATCCTTGTAATAACGCACGCAGCGATAACAAGCGATGCAGCGGTTCATCTCGTGATTGACGAACGGACCGAGATCCTGGTTTTGGTGCGTGCGCTTGGTGAAGCGATAGCGACGGCGATCGTGCTGCGTCATCACCGTCATGTCCTGCAAATGGCAGTGACCGCCCTCTTCGCACACCGGGCAATCGTGCGGGTGGTTCGTCATCAACCACTCGACAACGCTGGCGCGGAATGTCTTGGCTTCTTCGTCGTCGATCGAAATGTAGGTGTTGTCCGTTGCCGGCGTCATGCACGACATCACCAGGCGACCGCGCTTGTCGTCGGCGTTGGCGTATTGCTTGACCGCGCACTGGCGGCAAGCGCCGACACTTCCGAGCGCCGGATGCCAGCAGAAATACGGAATATCGAGACCCAAGGATAAACACGCGCGCAGCAGGTTATCCGCGCCGTCGACTTCGTAATCCTTGCCGTCTACATGAATGGTGGCCATTCGTTATTTCACCCAACCGTTAATCATTGCGCTCGCGCGGTTACGCGGGCAGCGAATTTTGTGCGATGCCTTTTTCAAACTCGGCGCGGAAAAATTTCAGCGCGCTCTGCAATGGCTCCATCGCGCCCGGCGCATGCGCGCAGAACGTTTTGCCCGGACCGAGCTGACGTGTCATCTGTTCGAGCACTTCGATATCGCCGGTTTGTCCTTTGCCGCTTTCAATCGCCTGCAACAGTTTCACCGTCCACGGCAGGCCATCGCGGCAAGGCGTGCACCAGCCACACGATTCGCGCGCGAAAAATTGCTCGAGGTTGCGCACGACCGACACGATGTTCTGCTTGTTGTCGACCACCATGATCAGGCCGGTACCCATACGGCTGCCGTTTTTCATGATCGTGTCGTAATCCATCGCGAGATCGAGATGCTCGGGCATCAGGAAATCGGTCGACGCACCGCCGGGAAGCCAGCACATCAGCTCGTAGCCATCGGCCATACCGCCGGCATGCTCGTACAGAATTTCGCGGCCGGTGGTACCGATCGGCAACTCCCAAACGCCGGTGCGCTTGGCGCGACCCGATACGCCGTACAGCTTGGTGCCGCTATCCGGGCTCTTGCCCTGCGACAACCCTTTAAACCACTCGGCGCCGCGCAACACGATGTGCGGAATATTACTCAGCGTCTCGACGTTATTGACGACGGTCGGCTTGCCCCATAAACCCGCAACTTGCGGAAATGGTGGCTTCGAACGCGGATTGGCGCGACGGCCTTCAAGCGAATTAATCAGCGCGGTTTCTTCACCGCAGATGTAACGCCCGGCGCCGCTGTGCACGTTCAGATCGAACGTCCAACCACTGCCGAGAATGTTCTCGCCGAGATAGCCGGCAGCGCGCGCCTGTTTCAGTGCATCGTTCAGACGTTGGTTCGCGACGATGTATTCACCGCGCAGAAAAATGTAGCCATGGGTTGCTTGCAACGCGTAACCGGCGACGATCATCGACTCGATCAGCTGATGCGGCAATTGCTCCATCAGCAGCCGGTCCTTGAATGTGCCCGGCTCCATTT
>CBFHCK010000286.1:0-3707 GCA_965653955.1 uncultured Spongiibacteraceae bacterium | reverse complement strand
GATCATTCTGGTCGCCACATTGGCGTGCGCGACGTTGTCGCATGCGTATATGGAGGGCTATCCGGGCAATCGCGAGGAAATGTATTTGCTGCTGGTGCTGGCGTGCGTCGGCGGTTTGGTGCTGGCCTGCTCGCGTCACCTGGCGTCGCTGTTCATCGGGCTTGAGCTGCTGTCGGTACCGGTTTACGCAATGATCGCGTATGTCTTTCGCGAACGACGCTCGCTCGAAGGCGGTATCAAATACATGGTGCTATCGGCGGTGGCGTCGGCGTTCCTGTTGTTCGGCATGGCATTGATATACGCGCAGTTCGGCAGCCTCAGCTTCGCCGAGCTCGGTGCGAAAGCGGGCGAGGCGCATGGCCCCATCGTATTCGCCGGCATCGCGATGATGCTGGTGGGGCTCGGTTTCAAATTGTCGCTGGCGCCGTTCCATCTGTGGACACCTGATGTCTACGAAGGCGCGCCGGCGCCGGTCGGCGCATTTTTGGCGACCGCGAGCAAGGTGGCGGTATTTGCCGTGCTGCTGCGCTTTATCGCCGAGGCACCGGCGGCGCAGATGGGCGTGTTGCGCGACGTGCTGACTGCGCTGGCGGTGGCATCGATATTAATCGGTAACCTTTTGGCGCTGACTCAAACCAACTTGAAGCGGCTGCTCGGTTACTCGTCCATCGCGCATTTCGGTTATGTGCTGGTGGCGATCGTCGCCGGTACCGGTATCACGTTTGAGGCCGTTGCCGTATATCTGCTGACTTACGTGGTGACGACGATCGGCGCGTTCGGCGTCGTCGCGCTGATGTCGAGTCCCTATCGCGGCCACGATGCGGATGCGCTGTCGCATTATCGCGGCCTGTTCTGGCGTCGCCCGTATCTGACTGCCGTGCTGACGGCGATGATGCTGTCGCTCGCGGGCATTCCGATCACAGCGGGTTTCATCGGCAAGTTCTACATCATCACCGCCGGTGTCGATGCGCATCAGTGGTTGCTGCTCGGTGCGGTCGTTATCGGTAGCGCCATCGGCTTGTATTACTACCTGCGGGTCATGGTGACATCGTTCCTCTCTGCGCCGGGTATGGCGCGCTATGACGCGCAAGTGCATTGGGGCGTTCGCGCCGGCGGTCTGATGGTGTTGGCGATGACGGTGCTGATGTTTTTCCTCGGTGTTTATCCGCAGCCGATATTGGAATTGATCCGCGACGCGACCATCGCGCTGTGATCTTCCGACAATAAAAAAGGCCGCTGCGAAGCGGCCTTTTTTATTGCGCGATCTTTATTACGGGATGTTTCAATCAATCCGCTTCGAGCAATTCGACATCGAAAATCAGCGCCGAATTTGGCGGTATCAGACGGCCTGCGCCACGACTGCCGTATCCCAGCGATGCCGGAATATATAGGCGGCGCACACCGCCGACACGCATACCGCGCACGCCTTGGTTCCACCCTTCGATAACACGACTTTTACCGACGGTGAATTGAAACGGTTTACCGTGGTCGCGGCTGGCGTCGAATTTCGCACCGGCGCTGCCATCGGCTTGCTGAAGCCAGCCAGCGTAATGCACTTTCACCCGACTGCCGACGTCTGCGATTTCGCCATCGCCGGTCCGCATATCTTCGTACTGCAAGCCGGACGGTGCGGCAATGCGCTGCGGCTTTTCCGCCGACATGCTCTGCGAATCGGCCAGCGCATTGATGCTGCACGGCAACAGAAGCGATAAAACAACGGCGGTGCTTATCGTCGAAAGCGTTTTGCGCGCTACCGTTTTTTCGAATGATTTTTTGATTAATACATTTCGCATCAGATAGAGCCTGCTGTTATTCGATGATGGGTGATTTTTAAAGCGCTGCTCGCGCGTTAAGCTGAGCCCCTCTATCAAACAAGAAGAGGAAAGATCATGAATAGCTCGCGAGCAATTCTAACAGCCGTAGCGCTGGCTCTCGCTGCTTGCGGTGGCGGCGGTTCCTCGAATTCCGACGGTGGTAGCAGCAAAGTGTCGTTCGCTATCGCCGATGCACCGATCGATAGCGCGGACAAGGTCGTTATTACCGTCGATAAAGTCATTCTGCGCCGCAACGGCGACAGCGATGTGGTGGTCGAGCGCTTCACCATACCGAGCCTCGGCGTTACCGATGCCGATACCTTTCAAATCGATTTGCTCGATTATCAGCACGGCCTGCGCGCATTGGTCGTCGATGATCTGGTGATTCCCTCCGGCAATTACGCGCACCTCATACTGAAAGTGCTCGACGAAAACGTTAATTACTCGTTCGTCAGAATTAACGGCGCCGATACACCGATCAAGCAACCGAGCGAGGAATTGAAGCTTGGTGGTTTCAGTGTGATCGACACCGGTGTTTACACATTCACGCTGGATTTCGATTTGCGCAAGGCGCTGACTTACAATCCGGGCCCCAACCGCTACATCCTGAAGCCACGCGGCGTGAATATCGTCAGCGATGCATTGGCGTCGACATTGAGCGGCACGGTGGATGATGCGTTATTCGACGTGAACACGATTCCGGCGTGCGCGAGCAAAACGGACCCGACGATCGGCAATGTCGTTTATTTGTATCAGGGCCATGCGCTCGATCAAACCAAGCTCGCCGATGTTTATGATCCGGATATCGCCACTGGTGTGCCGGTTGGCGCATTGAATCCCTACGCGGCAGCGAATGTGTATCAGGATCAGCTCGGCCAGTGGCGTTACACGTTCGGTTATATGCCCGCAGGCAATTACACGCTGGCTTTCAGTTGCAATGCGGCGGGCGATTTTGCCGAAAGTTACGACGGTATCGACATTCCGTTGCCCATCGATCAATTGCGCGAAGTCGTGCTGACGGCGGGTCAGACCAACACCTGTAACTTGCCGGTCAGTGGCGGCGTTTGCGCGCCTTGAATTGATCTGCGAATTATCAGGCCGACGCTTTCTTCGTCGGCCTTTTTTTGCCACAACGGTTTTCCACTGCTGCTTTTGCCGGCAACGCTGGCATGCAGTTCGGCCTGCTCGGCGATATGTCGCATGTCTCACGCCCGATCGGGCCTGCCAAATAATCAGCCGCGTGGATGAGTGCTCGATCGTCGAGAAAGTCCATTTACGTCAATATCTCCCGTCCTTGGGGCGGCAATACTTGCGCGATCGGCAGATCGCGCTGGTGTCTGGTGAAAAATCATGCAGAAAGTTGGCGCGAAGCCAGGCGTTTAGAAGGAGATCATCATGCAGGTGGTGTGCGCGCAGTGCGGAGTTAAAAATCGCGTGCCGGAACAGCGTTTGATGCAGCAGCCAAAATGCGGACGCTGCGGCGCGTTGCTGTTGCCGGTGGCGCCGATCGTATTGAACGATGCGAATTTCGATCATTTCGTGCAGAACACCGAGTTGCCGATCGTCGTCGATTTCTGGGCCGAGTGGTGCGGGCCGTGCAAGGTGATGGCGCCGATTTTCGCGCAGGCGGCGCAGCAGCGTCCGTTACTTCTGTTTGCCAAAGTCGATACCGAGCAAGCACAGGCCATCGCCCAGCGTTACCAGATTCGCAGCATTCCGACATTGGCACTGTTGCGCGGCGGCGGTGAAGTCATGCGCAGCGCGGGGACGATGCCACTGCCGCAATTACTGGCATGGATCGACCGCGCAACAGCGCCATGATAGGGCGCAGGTGGCAAGTGCTAACGGTATTGCTCAGCGGCAAGGGACAGTAATCGGCATGGCGCAAAGTGA
>CBFHCK010000285.1:0-3720 GCA_965653955.1 uncultured Spongiibacteraceae bacterium | reverse complement strand
CCATCGTCATCAGCGGGGGCAGCGCATTGATAACGCCATTAACGTGACGCTGCTTCAGTGCGCGCTCTTGTAGCGCCAATACAAATGCCTGCAATGCACAAAGCGAAAGCGCGCTGTAAGCGAGAATCGATAAAACAATATGAGCCAGCACGCCAACGCTGAGTGAGTCGAGTCGCGAATCAGGCCCTTGAATGGCAAAGGTTGTAATGATCGACAGGCTGGCGAGGGGGAACAGCAGTGCCAATACCGTTTCGAGTGGCCGTCGTAAGTTACTCAGCAAGCCAATCAGGCAAACGAACCAGAAGCTCAGCGATAGAACGCGAAAAAAACTCAGATCAATTCCGGATGGAGAATAAATCGGGCCGATGGCGCTGAAACCGTGGGCAATGACAGCGATTGTGCCCAATATCAAAAAACGCGAGCGCACCGATCGAGAGAGGCCTCGCTCCAGCAGGTACAGTCCTTGATAAATTGCCGCGGTCAGATAAAACACGACTGCGGTAATGCTGGCGACAGCGTGCATCATCTCGTGTGGAAAATCCGTAAATGCCCGGTTGGGAGGGAAAATCTTATCCGGTATACTTCAACAGTTTGCTTATCCGATTGCAAGCTTGCGCCAATCATTCGATTTTTAGCTTCTTTTCTGGACTTCCTCATGTTTGAGAATTTGACCGAGCGTCTTTCAAAGACTTTGCGCCACATTACCGGCCAGGCGCGTCTGACTGAAGAAAATGTGCAGGATGCGACGCGCGAAGTGCGAATGGCGCTTCTTGAAGCGGATGTCGCCTTACCTGTGGTGAAGGAGTTCGTCGAAGCCGTCAAGCTGCGTGCGGTGGGCCAGGAAGTCAGTAAAAGTCTTAGCCCGGGCCAGATGTTCGTCAAAATTGTTAAGGACGAACTCGAGCGCGTCATGGGCGAGCGCAATGAAAAGCTGAATCTCGCAACAACGCCACCAGCGGTCATCTTGATGGCGGGTCTGCAAGGTGCGGGTAAAACCACATCAGCGGCAAAGCTTGCGCGCTATCTGAAAGAAAAAGAAAAGAAATCGGTGATGCTGGTGAGCGCGGATATTTATCGCCCCGCAGCCATCAAGCAATTAGAAACACTCGCGCATGAAGTGGGGGTGAAGTTTTTCCCAAGCTCTGCCGATCAGCAGCCGGTCGCGATTGCGCGGGCCGCGATCGATGCGGCGCGTATCAAGTTCTGCGATGTCGTCATCGTCGATACCGCCGGTCGTCTGCACATCGATGCTGACATGATGGATGAAATCAAAGCACTGCATGCGGCGGTCAATCCGATCGAAACGTTATTCGTTGTCGATGCAATGACCGGTCAGGATGCGGCGAATACGGCGAAAGCATTCGGCGATGCATTGCCGCTGACGGGTGTGATTCTGACCAAGGCCGATGCGGATACGCGCGGTGGTGCTGCGTTGTCGGTTCGGCATATCACCGGCAAGCCGATCAAATTTATCGGTGTCGGCGAAAAAACCGTCGCGCTCGATCCGTTCCATCCCGATCGGATTGCTTCGCGTATTCTCGGTATGGGCGACATTTTGTCGTTGATCGAGGAAGCCGAAGACAAGCTCGATAAAGCGAAAGCGGAAAAGCTCGCGAAAAAGATCAAAAAGGGGAAGGGTTTCGATCTAGAGGATTTGCGCGATCAGTTGCAGCAAATGAAAAACATGGGCGGCATCACCAGCATGCTCGACAAGCTGCCAGGTATGGCCAATCTTCCGCAAGCGGCACAGGCACAGGTCGACAACAAGCAGTTCGCGCGAATGGAAGCGATCATCGGCTCGATGACACCTGCCGAGCGGCGCGATCCTGAGCTCCTCAACGGTTCTCGCAAGCGGCGTATCACGATGGGCTCTGGCACCGATATTCAAGATCTGAACCGTCTTCTGAAGCAGCACAAACAGATGCAGAAAATGATGAAGAAGATCACGCAGAAGGGCGGGTTAGCCAATATGATGCGCGGCCTTGGTGGCGCTATGGGGGCGGGGCGGGGCTTTCCTGGGCGCTAAGAAATCCCGGCGTAAATAAAAATTTCCAAAGACAGCACTTTCCCTTACAATACGCCGCCTTTCTAGCCGGGTGGCTAGGTGGCGGCGTTAGCCGAACCAATCCCGGTCCTTGAAATACACTCAAATACGCATGAATTCGCGAGCTTGAACAACCTTGGGCTCGCCAAAATTTAGGATCAACGAGTAATGGTAACGATTCGTTTAGCGCGTGGCGGTGCCAAGAAGCGCCCCTTTTATCACCTCACCGTGACCGACAGCCGTAGCCCGCGCAGCGGCCGCTATCTTGAGCGCGTAGGGTTTTTCAATCCCGTCGCCCGCGGTGGCGAAGAGCGTCTGCGTGTCGATTTCGATCGCCTGAATCATTGGGTTGGTCAAGGTGCGCAAATGTCTGATCGCGTTGCGTCGCTGATCAAAGAGGCGCAGAAGGCCGCTTGATGTCCGCTGTGCCTGCCGATCTGGTCGTTATCGGCCGAATTACGGCGGTATACGGTATCAAGGGTTGGCTCAAGGTGTACTCGTATACCGAGCCAATGCAAAACCTTCTGACTTATCGCAGTTGCCAAATCCTGCGCCAAGGACAATGGCAGCTGATTGAAATTGAAGAAGGCCGTGCCCATGGCAAGGGCATCGTGCTGAAGTTGCGCAATATCGATGATCGCGATGTGGCCGCCACCTATGTCGGCTGCGATATAGGCGCGCCTCTGGCGCAATTGCCCGCGCTTGAAGAAGGCGAATATTACTGGCGCCAGCTCGAAGGTTTGCTCGTATTTGTCGATCATCCCGAGCGTGGTCGTTTGCTGCTGGGACGAGTCGATCATCTGCTCGAAACCGGTGCCAACGACGTTTTAGTGGTAAAGGGCAATGAGGACAGTATCGATCGCCAAGAGCGATTGGTTCCGTATCTGCCGGAACAAGTAGTGCTGAATATTGATCTCACGACACAAACCATGATTGTCGATTGGGATCCCGATTTTTAGGAACAGTGTATGCGCATCGGTGTCATCACGCTGTTCCCCGAGATGTTCGATGCCGTGATTGACTATGGCATCACCAGTCGCGCGGTAGACAATGGGTTACTCCAGGTCAATTGCTGGAATCCACGCGACTACACGACGGATCGACACCAAACGGTGGATGGCCGACCTTACGGTGGCGGTCCCGGCATGGTGATGAAGATTGAGCCGATGCGTGCGGCGATTCATGCGGCGCGAGCAGAGTTGAGTCCGGCTAAGGTCATTTATCTGTCGCCGCAGGGACGAATACTCGATCAGCGCGGCGCAGCGGAATTGGTCACAGCAGAACAACTGATTTTGGTGGCAGGGCGCTACGAAGGCATCGACGAACGATTGCTCGAAACGGAAATCGACGAGGAATGGTCGGTTGGCGATTACGTGCTGAGTGGCGGTGAATTGGCCGCGATGGTGCTGATCGATGCGGTGACCAGATTGCTGCCGGGCGCTCTCGGCGATGATCAATCGGCGCAGCAGGATTCCTTTTCGGATGGATTGCTCGATTGCCCGCATTACACGCGACCTGAAGATTACGAAGGTCAGCGCGTACCCGAAGTGTTGCTCGGCGGCAATCATGAAGCGATCCGCCGTTGGCGGTTGAAGCAGTCGTTAGGGAGAACTTGGTTGCGCCGACCGGAGTTATTGCAAGGACGTATGGTGGACAAAGAACAACAGGCTCTGCTC
>CBFHCK010000284.1:0-3723 GCA_965653955.1 uncultured Spongiibacteraceae bacterium | reverse complement strand
GCCGCTGGCGCGTCGAGCGGGCAGCCATGAAAACGCAAGTCCGGTCAGCAGCGCGGTAACACCTGCGGCGGTCACCGCCCACAATGGCGCATCGAACGGAATGGTAGGAACCAACGTGCGCGCGATTTTTATTACCGCAAGTCCGAACGCGATACCCAAGACTGCGCCGGTACCCGTCAGCAGCATCGCCTCGGTTAAAAACACACGCAAAATATCGCGCGACGATGCACCGAGTGCTTTCAATAAACCAATTTCGCGCGTGCGCTGACTGACGCTAATCAACATCACGTTCATGATAAGAATGCCCGCGACCAATAAACTGATTGCGCCAATTCCGGCAACCGCCAATGTCATCACCACCAGAATTTGATTGAACGTCGCCAACATCGAGTCGGGGCTTACCACGGTGACGTCGAGTTCGCCCTGATGAAATTCGCGCATCGCCGCTTCAATGCGCGGCTTGGCGTCGTCGACCGACACACCATCGCGCAATGAAACCAGAACGCGAAATAATCCCGACACGTTGAACAACCGTTGCGCTGCGGCGACTGGAATAATCGCGGCATCGGATAAATCCATGCCCATCGAATCACCGCGCCCCGCTAATACGCCGACAACACGGAAACGCGAATCGCCGATGCGGACGAATTCACCGACTGCCGGTTTGGCGGCGAATAATTGTTGTTTGAGTTTTTCGCCAATAATCGCTTCGCTATTGGCGCGGCGAAAATCGCCAGCCGTTAAATTCTGACCCTGACCGAGTTCAAGATGTCGGATATCGACAAACAGATGCGTCGTACCGAGGATGGTCACCTCTCGGCTCAACTCGCCAAAGGCGACACGCGCACTGCCAATAACCAGCGGCGCAATTTCATCGACGCCGGAAATTCGCTTCTTCAATAAAAAAGCTTCATCGAGCGTAATTTCGCGCGCCGAACTGCCCATTACCGGCGGCATGCCGCCCGTGGTTTCCTTACGTCCCGGAAACATTACCAGTACGTTCTTGCCGATCGATGCGAATTCGTTGACGACGTAACCACGCGCACCTTCGCCGAGCGCAGTGAGAATCAACACCGCTGCGACACCCAAACCCATCGCCAACAAAATCATCAAACCGCGAAACCGCTGTCGCAATAGTGTTTGCGTACTGAATCGAAACAGATCAGCGGGACGCATCGGCGTTATCGCCTTCGTTTTTATTTTCGCTTTCGTCGACGGCGACGCGGCCATCGATCATGCGGATATGGCGATGCGCGCGGCTACCCAGCGCGGCATCGTGCGTAACGACAAGCAGAGTAATACCGCTGTCGTGCAACTCTTCGAGCAATTGCATCACGTCGGCACCGGAGCGACTGTCGAGATTGCCGGTCGGCTCGTCAGCGAGCAACAGACTCGGCCGCATGACGATGGCGCGTGCAATGGCGACACGTTGTCGTTGCCCACCGGATAACTGGTTCGATAAATGATGCGCGCGGTCCGCAATGCCGAGTTTTTCCATCACCTCTTGCGACAGGCGATTGCGCTCGCGCGGCGCAATACCTTCGAGCAGCATCGGCAACTCGATATTTTCCTGCGCAGTTAATCTTGGTATGAGATGAAACGACTGAAAAACAAAACCGATTTGCTCGCGCCGAAACCGTGCACGTCGCTCTTCGTCGAGCGTGGTGGTTTCGACGCCAGCCAAACGGTAACTACCGCGATCGGGTTTATCGAGCAGGCCGAGCATATTCAGCATTGTCGACTTGCCCGAACCGGACGGCCCCATCACCGATAAATATTCGCCCTGTCGCACTTGCAGATCGACGCCATCGAGCGCGTGCACGGTTTGATCGCCGAGCTGAAACGTTTTTTCAACACCGGTCAGCGTAATCAACACGTCGCCGACCTGCGCGATTTTTTCACCGACTCCGTTAGTCATCGCGCGCTATCGCTTTTTTGTTTTCTGCGAGCTCTGGCTGATCGGGGCTACGCACGATCAGTTCGCCTTCCTTCAAACCACCCTTTATTTCGGTGTTGGTGAAATTGCGAATCCCCAATTGCACTTCGCGCTTTTTTAATTTTCCGTCGCTGTCGAGCACCCACACTTTATTGGTGTTGAACAGCGCCTCACTCGGTATGCGCAATACACGTGGCAGATTTTTCAGCACGATAGTGACGTCGGCACTGTATCCAATCAGCAGCACTACATCCTCGGGCACCGTATCGAAACGCACATCGACATCCACCGTGCGCGCCTGCTTTTCCAAATCGACGACATACGGCGCGATGCGCGTCAGCTTGCCGGCAAACTCGCGATCGCGGAATGCGTCGAGTGTGATTTTCACCGGCATACCGAGTCGCAATGCAGCGGCATCGACCTCGTCGATCGGCGCAGTCGCGTATAAGCAGGAAGTGTCGATCAAATCGACGGCCGGCGGTGTCGCGACGCCCGGCGGTGATGGCGTTACGTACTCGCCGAGTTCGCCATTGATTTCGGCGATTACACCGGCGAACGGCGCACGCAATTGAAATCGCTCAAGCACGGAGCGGCGTGCCGCCAACTGCGCGCTGGCGGAATTAACCTGCGCACGTGCTGCATCGCAGGCGCCACGTTGCGCCGCAGCATTGCTGACGGCATTGTCGGCCTGATCGACCGAGATCAGTTTGCGTTCGGCCAGCGTCTGCAAACGCTGCGCCTCACGGCCGCTGCGCTCGGCCATCACACAGCTTTGCTGCTGCGAAAATTTCGCCGCGTTCAAAGCTGCCTCCGCGCCCTGCACTTCGGCGGAATGGTCGCGATCCCATAGTTCGAGCAGCAATTGTCCCGACTCGACAAGATCGCCTTTCTTCACGAGCAATTTATCGACGACGCCGCCGAGCGGCATCGATAGTTTTGAACGACGGCAGGCTTTAATGGTACCGGCCCGTGTATTGGAAACCGTTTGCTCGACCGGACCATATTCGACTTTTGCAGTCCAAACCGGCAACGGGTCAGGGCGCATTCGCCACGCGATAAAAGCAACAACGACGAAAAAACTGCCAGCAATGATGAGAATTTTTTTCAATGCGCGCTCCTTGAGCCATGCCGAACCACCGGCGTTATTATTTGGCCGAAGTGTAACGTGGAGCGAGGCGGTCTTTAACCGTTTCGGTCAAACCTGTACGCGTTGTAATGTCGAATAACGACCCAGTCGGGCAGCTTTAGCTTACGGCAGGCACGAGCGAATGAAACTGAGCGTGCGTTTTTTGAAAATTCGGAACGGTGTATTGGGGGGAGCCTTCACAACGACATCACCCCAGTTTTTTTCCCAGTAATGCACGGAGTACGTATTGCTGCGGATGCATTGCGGCGAAAACTGCTCATACCAGGCGTATGGATAAAAATACTCAGTCGGAAATAGCGTGACGCCGCCCAGCTCTTGTCGGCGATAACGCTGCAATCCAAGCTCTTTCAGCGCCAATGTGGTGATTTGCGGCGACCGCGCGAAGGTGCCGGTTTCAAAAAAATACTGCTGTGTTAACTCAAGACAGCGACGAATAAAAGGATGGCCGGGCTCCGCACCAAGTACGGCGTTGTTAACCCAATCGATATGTTCTTTATCGAGCTGAAACCCAGCGAAGCAGCGATGTTGCAACAAAGGATCAAAATTCTTCACTACTTCGACATCGGTATCGAAATAAATACCGCCCTCCTCCCACAGCGCATGCAGACGCACATAATCCGCGACAAAGGGCCATTGTCGC
>CBFHCK010000283.1:0-3728 GCA_965653955.1 uncultured Spongiibacteraceae bacterium | reverse complement strand
AATTAGTGCAGCGCGAGTTGCGCCCCGATGTGACTTTTCTGCTCGACGCGCCGGTCGAAATCGGTCGCGCTCGCGTCGATGCACGTGGCGTCGCCGATCGTTTCGAAAGTGAACAGCAGGTATTTTTCGAACGGGTGCGTGCGGCGTATTTGCAGCGCGCGCAAGTCGAAGCGCAACGTTTTCGCGTTATCGATGCGGCACGGCCGCTCACCGAAGTGCAGGCGCAACTGCAGGCTGCTCTAACACCTTTACTGAGGCGCGGCGATGAGTAGCGCTTTGGTGCAACCTTTGCCGTGGCAGCGCGAACAATGGCAGCGCTTGCAGCAACAGCACATGCAACATCAACTTCCGCATGCGATGTTGTTCGCCGGTCCAATCTGTGTCGGCAAGCGCAATTTTGCGCGTGCGTTGTCGGCGATGTTGCTCTGCCAGTCGCCGGTCACGGGAATTGCGTGCGGCACTTGCCGGTCTTGTCTGTTGTTGAATGCAGGCACTCATCCCGATTGGCTTTGGATTGCACCGGAAGAAAGCGGCAAAGCCATCAAGATCGATCAGGTGCGCGGCGTGGTCGATTTCATGGCGCATACGTCGCAGCAGGGCGGACGCAAAATCGCCGTGGTCGAGCCGGCCGAAGCGATGAATCGCAACGCGGCGAATGCGTTGTTGAAAACGCTCGAAGAGCCGAGTGGCAGCGCGCAGTTGATTTTGATCACCGATGCTCCGGGGCGATTGTTGCCGACGATTCGCTCGCGTTGTCAGCGAGTTGATTTTCCGATTCCGCCGACGACACAAAGCCGCGAATGGTTGGCGCTGCGCGGTATCGATTCGGCAAAAATCGCAGCTGCATTAATCGAAGCCGAAGACAAACCCTTGTTGGCCAGCGAACTGCTCGACGGCGATGGCATCGAGCAGCGCGTTCAGCTCGGCACCGATTTACTCGCGTTACTCGACCAAAAAATTTCGTTGATCGCATTGGCCGAGCGCTGGCAACAAAGCGATTGGCTGTTGCTGTTGCAATGGCTGCAAAGCCGGATGGCACTTGCGTTGAAAAGCGCGATGGCAAATAAATCGATCGAGGACGGGCTAATTGCGCGACTTGCTGCGGTAGCGCCTTCGCGTTTATTTCGATTGCATGATCAGATTCAGGCCGCGCTGAATCAGACATTGGCCGGCACCAATCCGAATCGTCAGCTCGCGCTGGAGTCGCTGTTGATCGCAACCTGCGATGCGTGCAACGCAAAAATGGCGTAGACATCAATAACTATTCAATGGCATGAGGGAATCTGGATGAAATCGCTAATCAAGTGCGCAGCTTTGTTCGTGTTGGTGGCCGCATCTTTGCCTTTATCAGCGCGAGCGGATCAGAAAAGTGAGCGGGGCGTTTGGGTCGAGGCATACCAATCGAGCCCGGGTAATTTTGAATACAAACTTCCTCCGGATAGCGGGCTTCCTGAGGCTGCCGCTGCATTTTTGACAGAACGGCCGCCGGTCGATGGCACGATTCGTTCGCGATTTGCGGTCGCTGCTGCCGGGCGGCAAGTGCGAATCCGCATCTCGAATGAAGAGGGGGAGACTGCACTGAGTCTCACCGCAGCGAGCGTAGGGCTTGCGGCCGATGGCTTCAACGCGGTTGCCGGATCGATACGTCCGCTCACGTTCGGTGGCCGACGTAACGTAGTTATTCCCGCCGGCGCACCGATGTTGAGCGATCCGGTCGACCTGCCGGTGTCGAGACAAACGGCTCTGGTGGTAAGCACAAAATTCCGAGAACCCTTCCAACTCAAACCGTTCGGTTCAACTCTGATGAGCGTTGCTCCCGGCGACCAAACCGGCAACGAGCGTTTCGAGCAGGCTCAATATTTGCCGGGCCGACCGCCAGCCAGTGGGGCGGTGGTGCTTTCCGCGAAACCGCAACGGGTCGTGATTGCGCTTGGGGACTCGATCACTGATGGTGCCCGCTCTCAGCCTGAGGAATCTCGCGGCTGGCCTGAGGAGCTACAGCATCGGCTCGATGCGCTCAAGCAAGATAATTCGCCCATCGTTTTGAACGCGGGAATCGGCGGTAACCGCGTGCTCGGGAGTGGCTGGGGTAAGGCCGCGTTATCGCGTCTGAATCGGGATGTACTGAGCGTGGATGGAGTGACGCATATCATCGTGCTGGAAGGCATAAACGACATTGGTCAGTCCGGCAAAACGGTCTTCGGTGACAATCCACCACTGACCAGTGCGGATCTGATCGGCGGCTACCGCCAGATCATTGCACGTGCTCATGCGCGCCACGTTAAGGTCATCATTGGCACCATCATGCCTTTCGATGGGGCCATGTACTTCACCCCTGAAAAGGAAAAAATCCGCCAGGCCACGAACCTCTGGATTCGCACATCCGGTGAACCGGATGCCGTGATTGACTTCGATATGGCAACGCGCGATCCCAAAAAACCCTCAATGTTGCTAGAGAAGTTTGACACCGGTGACCGCCTCCACCCGAACGCGGCCGGATATAAAGCGATGGCCGAGGCTATTCCATTGCATATCCTGAATTAGATGCGTGTCGCTATTTGCAGATGAACGCTTGGTCATGCTGGCGAAGCGAGCTATTCTTGCGAAGTGGCAAAAATCCCGACAGGTCGTGTCGGTATTCCTTCGAGTGGTAAAGCACGGAGTTAGGCGAGTTCAATGAATAGTGCCAGCGCGCCGCAAGGCGCACGCAACGGAATCCTGTCGCTGACGATTAAAGACAAGGCAGTGCTGTACGCTGCGTATATGCCTTTCCTCGAACATGGCGGGTTATTCATCCCGACCAACAAGCCTTATCGCATCGGCGACGAGGTGTTCATGTTGTTGAACTTGATGGATGAGCCGGAAAAAATTCCGGTCGCCGGTCGCGTTGTCTGGATCACACCCAAACGCGCGCAGGGCAATCGCGCTGCCGGCATCGGTGTGCAATTCAACGGTCAGGACGATACCGCCAACAAAAAAATCGAAGCCTATCTCGCTGGCTCGCTCGAATCCGATCGACCTACGCATACGATGTAACCCGTTCCACACCTCTCTCGCCATCGCTGCCCTCGACCTTACGCTGTAGAAAGCCGCTCAAACGGTTATGCTAGCGGCCCGGTTTTGCCGGGCCGTTCGTTTCAGCTCGCACACTCGTTAATCAGGTTCGCTTCCATGCTGGTCGATTCGCATTGCCATCTCGATAGACTCGATTTAACGCCGTATGACGGCGACTTGAGCGCTGCGTTACAGGCTGCGCGCGAACGCGGGATTGAGCGGATGTTGTGCATCGGCATCGATCGCGACAACGCCGAGGCGGTATGCGCGATCGCACGGCAGTACGAAGGCGTATTCGCATCCGTGGGCGTCCATCCGCTCGATATCAAGGATGAGCAGGAAAGCGTCGATGCGTTATATCTGCTCGGCGATCGGCCGGAAGTGGTCGCGGTGGGCGAGACCGGCCTCGATTACTTCTACAGCGTCGAAAATGCGCAGGCGCAACAGCAGAGTTTTCGCACCCATCTCGAAGCCGCGGCCCGGCTCAATAAGCCCGTCGTGGTCCACAGTCGCGAAGCGCGCGAGGACACGCTCGCGATACTGAACGAATCGTGCGATCTCGAAATCGGCGGCGTGCTGCATTGTTTTACCGATACGTGGGATATGGCGCGCCGCGCGCTCGATATGAATTTCTATATCTCATTCTCGGGAATCATCACGTTCAAGAATGCCGG
>CBFHCK010000282.1:0-3738 GCA_965653955.1 uncultured Spongiibacteraceae bacterium | reverse complement strand
GCCATCGGTTATTGCTTCGGCGGAACAACAGCGCTTGAGTTGGCGCGCAGTGGCGCAACGTTAGCAGCGACTGTTGGTTTTCATAGCGGGTTGACGATGAACATGCCGAGCACTGGATCGATTAACGGCAAAGTGCTCGTTTGTATCGGCGCCGACGATCCGTCGATTCCGCCGGAACAGCGTAATGATTTCGAACGCGAAATGCGCGAAGCGAAAGCGGATTGGCGCATGAATTTATACGGTGGAGTCGTGCATAGCTTTACCAATCCCGCTGCGGATGCGTTTCAGAATCCAGGGTTCGCTCGTTACGATGCGGAGGCCGATGCGCATTCGTGGTCGGATATGTTGGCGCTGTTCGATAACGTGTTTGCTTGAAGCATTTATTGGACTTTTGTCGGTGACAATTATCCACGCTTCACACAAACACTATTCTTAGCGCCGGCCCACTGCACGGCATTTTCCATCATCGTCACGTAGATCGGGTCCGAATAAATTTCCGGCCGATGACCGATGGCGGTATAGAAGGCGCGGCCTTTGCCGATGCAACGGCTCCACGCGATTGGATGATCGTTGCCCATGCGCAAATCTTGTTTCATCGGTCCGAGTGGGGAATAGCTCGTCTCGTCGATCGTGACGATGATGTCGGAGCCGGTCGACCGTGGATTCGATTTGAACGAATACCATTCGTCATTCATGGTCCATTCGGCGGGTAAACCCTGCGCTATTGGATGACTGCTATCGTCGAGTTTTAATTTCGCATCCTGAAATTGCGGCGTGAATGTGTGGCCCGCGAAGCGTGCGCCGATCAGCGTGTCGGTATACCAATCCCAATAGGTGGCGAAATCGCCGTCGGCGCTGTGGAGTCCGATAAAGCCGCCGCCTTTTTCCATGTAATTGATAAATGCTTTGCGTTGCGAAAGTGTGAGCACGTCGCCGCTGACATTGTTCCAAACGACGACATCGAATTGACGCAGAACAGACGGCACCATTGCGCCACCTTTATCGGTGACGACAACAGCCCAGCCTTTGCGTGCGGCCATGGCCTGCAATGCGGTGCGTGCTGCTTCGATTGCCGCGCCATCGCGGAAACCGGTTACTTTTTCGAACACAAGTACGCGTGGCTTTCCTTTCGGCAATGAAATAGTCGGCACATCGTTATCGTAGCGGGCGCATCGAGCGATTCGATCCTCTTTCGTTACCGGCACTTCTCGCAAGGCGGCATCGAGCGCGGCCATTTGTTCCGGCGATAAGCGGGTGTTCTTTACGACCTCTTTCAAATTCAGGATGGAGGCAAACGTGGGTACGTCGGTTGAAACGAACGACGGGAAAAGCGATTTAAAAGCGCGCGGCGCCTGCGCATCGACTGCGGCTTTGGCTGCTGGGCTATTTAAAATGTCGATGAGTGGTGTATCGGTGGAGAAGGGCGCATCGCGCAGCGGACAATCGGTGACGGGTTTCGCGTGAGCCGCAGTGCTGAGGCAGAGCGCGGTCATCAGGGCGGCAGCAATACACGTTTTTTTCACGGCGCATTCTCTATGAATATGAAGGTCGGTCGCGATAATGGAAGAGCAGGCGCAAACTGTAAAGCGTGACATGCTCAAGACGAGCGACATATTCGGCGATTAATGGCTTGCGAGCGATAACGTCAGCCAATGGCTAACTAAAAGAGGTATCGGTGATGTGGATACAAAAAGAAATTCGGTTGCGGCCGCGTGCACGCGGTTTTCATTTAGTGACCGATGAAGTGCTCGGGCAATTACCCGAGCTATCGAAAATAAAAATCGGCCTGCTGAATATTTTGATTAAACACACCTCGGCATCGTTGACGATTAACGAAAACGCCGATCCGAGTGTTCGCAAAGATTTTGAAAGTTATTTCAATCGCGCGGTGCGCGAAAACGAAAGTTATTACACGCACGATGAAGAAGGCAGCGATGACATGCCTGCGCATTTGAAAGCGAGTCTGCTCGGCGCTAGCGTCAATATTCCTGTCACCGATGGATGTCTGAATCTCGGCGTGTGGCAAGGCATTTATTTATGCGAGCATCGCAATGAGGGCGGCAGCCGAACGCTGGTGTTAACGCTTCATGGCGAATAAAAACAGATTGAAAAATTACACCTCATAATTTTTCAGATGCTGGCTGATGTCGCCGATGAAATCGAGCAGTGAATAATCGCGATACGAAAATCGCCATTTGCCATCGACGCGTTCGAATTCATCGTGATAGCGACCGGCCGCTATCGGCTGCAACGATAAGGTATCGGTTGATTGGAAAACCGTGTAATACGAGCGACAACTTGCTTTGCCGGCAGCTTCGTCGATTTCAAGAATCGGATTGGTGACGACATGTTTGGTGCGTGGTGTTCCGCAGGGGTAAAGACGCACGACCTTTTCCCAGGTGGCGAGCGTGTCGGCGGGGGCGCCTTCTGTGCCATCGTCACCCGTTTCAATGCGGGCATGCTCGAATAGCGCTGCGGCACCTGCGAGATCGCCGCTGTCGATATATTCGGCATATCGATAAAGGAGATTGGTGATTTCAACGGCTGCATTGGTGGTCATAAAATCCTCCTGAAAAGCGCGGTCTTTATTGTTTACCGATTGTACGCAGATTATTTGCTATGGGGCTTCAGGGCCTTCTAGTTGCGATGTAACGTTAAGGGGGCAACGTTAAAGTTGCTTAAGAATGTAACAAATACTCGCGCCGTTGCGGCAGCTTCCATTAATATCCACGCCTGCTTCAATTTCTATCCCCGTACCATCCCTTGATAACTCTCCATGGAAATTCGATATGACGCAAATGACTCGTTTTAAAGACAAAGTGGTTATTGTCACAGGCGCCGGCTCCGGCATTGGTCAGGCAACTGTCGTTCGCATTGCGTCGGAAGGCGGCACCGTGATCGGTATGGATATGAACGAGGCCGGTTTGCAGGCGACTGTCGAGCAGGCAGCGGCGGCTGGCGGCAGCGCGCGTTATCTGGTGGCTTCCGTCGCCGAGGAATCCTCCATTGCTTAATGGGGATAGTAAAGTACCAGCAGAACAACCACTAGAAGGGGATGAGTAAAAATATGAGGGCTGGGCCATTTGTTGGTGTTGTTGTTGTGCTATCTGTGAGGTGATCAGGCTTGGTTAATTCTAATTTTAATAATTTCTGAAATTCTGATTTTTAAATATTAGAAAATTCTGATCTTGAATATTCTGATTCTGTATTTTTGAAATTCTGATTTTGGAAATTCTGGTCTTGTAAATTCTGATTTTTGTATCTGATTTTTAGTTCTTATTCTTCTGGTTATTTTGTGTAAATTAATTCTGATTAAATTTCTTTTCTGGTTTCAGATACCTGTTGAACTCCATAATGTCCCATCGGATTATTAATCGTATTAATGGATTGTGTAATACCATAATCGATTTGATAAGGTAATAGAGGAGGAAGTGGATCTAAAGGGGGACTACTTTGTTGCTGTTGAGTATAAATAGAAGGATTCTGATTGTATTGAAGTTGTTGGGGTTGTTGTTGTCCTGTTTGGATGAATATTGGTTGGGAGGATTGAATGGTGGTTGTATTGTTGTAATTAAATTGTTGGTGGTTATGAGGTTGTTGAATGGATTGAGCTTGGAGGGCTTTTCTAGCTCTCAAATGCTCTAGCTGAATTAATTTTAAATTTAATTGTATTTTTGTATAGATTTGTAATTTTTTATGGGTGTTAATTTCGATTGTATTTTTTAAAATAATTCTGAT
>CBFHCK010000281.1:0-3763 GCA_965653955.1 uncultured Spongiibacteraceae bacterium | reverse complement strand
TTCGATATCTCTAAGTCGCGGCACGGACGTTGCTCTCTTTGCTGGATTGTCGAAGTGCGCCAATAAATCGGCGGCATCGGTTTGATTCCCAGGTAGTTAGACCCGCAAAGGTGAGTGAGTGGCGGAAAGCGAAAGCGGTCAGGAACGCAGCGAAGAGGCTACCGGTAAGCGCGTCGAAAAAGCGCGCGAGGAAGGCCAGATCGCGCGTTCGCGTGAATTGAATACGATGTTCGTGCTGATGACCGGCAGCGGTGGCTTGATCATGTACGGCCCCTCGCTGGCTAACGCGCTGCGCGAATTAATGCGTTTCAATCTCGATGTGCCGCGTGCGGTCGCGTTCGATACCAATCTGTTGCACTCACATCTACAGCAATCGATATTTTCTGTCGGCAATGCATTGTTGCCATTACTCGTGCTTTTGCTGATCGGCGCATTGGCCGGTCCCATCCTGATGGGCGGCTGGTTGTTTTCGACCAAGGCGTTGATGCCGAAGGCTAGCCGTCTGAATCCAATGTCCGGCTTGCAGCGAATGTTTTCGATGCAGGCGCTGGTCGAGCTGGTGAAATCGCTCGCCAAATTTTTGGTGTTGGCCGGCCTCGGCGTGGTGCTGATCAATTCGATGAAAGCGCAATTGCTGACGCTCGCGTTTCAACCGTTGGAGCCCGCGTTGGCGAGCGCGTGGAGCATGGCGGCTTGGGCGGTGCTCGGTGTCAGCAGCGGCATGATTGCGATCGCGCTGATCGATGTGCCGTATCAGCTGTTCGATCACAATAAAAAATTGAAAATGACCAAGCAGGAAGTGAAGGACGAAATGAAGGAGTCGGAAGGCCGCCCCGAGGTGAAGGGCCGCATTCGTCAACTTCAACGCGAATTCGCGCGGCGCCGCATGATGGAAGCGGTACCCAAAGCCGATGTGATCATCACCAACCCCGAGCACTTTTCCGTTGCGCTGCGCTACGACGGCAGTCGCGGCGGCGCGCCGATCGTCGTGGCGAAGGGCAGCGATCAGATCGCGATGAAAATTCGCGAAATCGGCAACGCGCACAAAGTGCCGTTATTACCGGTGCCAATGCTGGCGCGGGCGCTGTACTACACCACCGATCTCGACCGCGAAATTCCGGCGCCGTTGTACATGGCGGTCGCGCAAGTGCTCGCGTATGTCTTCCAGATCAAAACGTGGCGTGCCGGCCAAGGCCGCAAACCGCAGTTGCCGGATGAATTGCCAATACCGCAGGACATGATGTTCGACCAGAAGGGTAAGCGCGTTTAGCCAATTAGCGGGCGATTAAACGTAAAACGCAAAAGTTGGAGAGCCGTTTGCACTAACCCTTCGCGAAGCTTAATTCGCGTCGATAATTTGACTGGTGCATGCGCATGGCAAGAGCGGCAATCAATTCCCAACCGTCATTTCTGACGAACCTGCGCGGACTCGGGCGCGGCAATCTCGGCATTCCGATTATCGTGCTGGCACTGCTCGGCATGATGACGCTGCCGGTGCCGCCGCTGCTGCTCGACATATTTTTCTCATTCAATATCGCGTTGTCGATTGTCATCCTGCTGGTGGCGGTGTATTCGCTGCGGCCGCTCGATTTCGCGGTTTTCCCCACCATGCTGCTGGTCGCGACACTGCTGCGCCTCGCGCTGAATATTGCATCGACGCGGGTCGTACTGCTGCACGGTCACGATGGCGGCGATGCGGCGGGTAAGGTGATCGAGGCGTTCGGTGAGGTTGTGATCGGCGGCAACTATGCGGTCGGTATCGTCGTATTCACTATTTTGGTCATCATCAACTTTGTCGTCGTCACGAAGGGCGCGGGACGTATCTCGGAAGTCAGCGCGCGCTTCACATTGGACGCAATGCCCGGCAAACAAATGGCTATCGACGCCGATCTGAATGCCGGTTTGATCGATCAGGACCAGGCGCGCAAACGCCGCGATGAAGTTACCGCCGAGGCCGATTTTTACGGCTCGATGGACGGTGCCAGTAAATTCGTTCGCGGCGATGCCGTCGCCGGCATTTTGATTCTGTTCATTAACCTGATCGGCGGTGTCGTGATCGGCATGTTGCAGCACGATCTCGATTTCGGTCACGCGATGCAGGTGTATTCGCTGCTGACGATCGGTGACGGTCTGGTGGCGCAGGTGCCATCGCTGATGCTGTCGGTTGCGGCGGCGGTGATGGTGACGCGCGCCAATAGCTCGAAAGATATGGGCGAGCAGGTGCGCAGCCAGATGTTCGATTCGCCGAAAGCGCTCGGTGTCACGGCAGCGGTGCTCGGTGTCATGGGATTGGTGCCCGGCATGCCGCATATCGCCTTCGGTGGCCTGGCGGCGCTGGCGGCTTATGGCGCGCACAAAATTCATCAAAAACGCACGCAGGCAGCCGATCAGCAACAGGCTGAAGTGCAGCAGCGTGAAGTGATCGCGCAGCAGAAGGTTCCCGAATTGCCCGAGCTGGGCTGGGACGATGTGCAGCCGGTCGATGCGATTGGCCTCGAAGTCGGCTATCGCCTGATTCCGCTGGTCGACAAAGCGCAGGGCGGCGAATTGCTCGGCCGTATCAAGGGCATTCGTAAACGTCTGTCGCAGGATGTCGGCTTTCTGGTGCCGTCGGTGCACATTCGCGACAACCTCGATCTGCGGCCGGATGGCTATCGCATTGCCATCATGGGCGTCACTGCCGGCGAGGGCGAAATTCACCCTGAGCGCGAGCTGGCGATCAATCCCGGTCAGGTATTCGGCAATCTCGATGGCATGCCGACGCGCGATCCGGCCTTCGGTCTCGATGCGGTATGGATCGATCCGAGCCAACGCGATCACGCGCAGACATTGGGTTATACCGTCGTCGATGCGAGCACCGTCGTCGCCACGCATCTGAATCAACTATTGTTGAAACAACTGCACGAGTTGCTCGGTTTCGACGAAGTACAAAACCTGCTGCAAGCGCTCGCGAAACAATCGCCGAAACTGGCCGAGGAGCTGGTACCGGCGACGCTGTCGCTGAACATGCTGGTGACCGTGCTGCGCTGTCTGTTGCAGGAAAAAGTACCGATTCGCGATACGCGCACGATTGCCTCGGCGATCGCCGCCATCGGACCGAAGAGTCAAGATCCCGCCGTTTATACCGCAGCGGCAAGACTGGCGCTCAGCCGTATCATCGTGCAAAAAATCTTTGGAAATACAACGACTTTGCCGGTGATGACATTGTCGCCCGCCATGGAACAGTTATTGCTCAAAAGCCTGCAGCAGGCACAACAGCTGGGTAATTCTGACGATATCGTGCTGGAACCCGGTCTTGCCGAACGGCTGCAAGTCGCAATTCGCGAGGCAGCGCAGAAGCAGGAAATGGCCGGTAAACCGGCAGTGCTGTTGGTATCCGCGCCGTTACGCGCGGTGCTTGCCAAGTTCGCGCGCTACATCAACGGCGAAATTCATGTGCTTGCGTTTACCGAAATACCGGACGACAAGCAGGTAACCATCGAAGCCAGCATTGGCTGATCGATAGATAGGCGATAACGGCCAGCTCGACGAGGACGAATATGAAAAGTTTCATTGCCGCCGATATGCGCAGCGCATTACGCATGGTGCGCGAAGCACTGGGTGAGGACGCAGTCATTCTGTCGAACCGCCGCGTGCCGCAGGGTATCGAGCTGGTTGCTGCCGCTGATATGCCGCCATTGCCGCCGCGTGCGGAGGTTGCTGCCGAGCCCGAGTCTGTCACTGGCTATGCAGCGGTCGATCCCTACGCAAACGCGCAGCGCGC
>CBFHCK010000280.1:0-3771 GCA_965653955.1 uncultured Spongiibacteraceae bacterium | reverse complement strand
GGATTGTGTGATCGGCAAAAACCTTGCGCTCGATCTTATCGCCCGGCGTATTCAAATCAGCAATGCCAATCTCGAAGACCCCGATAAACCGAAAGGCGTTTTTCTGCTGGTCGGGCCTTCCGGGGTTGGTAAAACAGAAACGGCGCTAGCTCTCGCAAATACGTTATACGGTGGTGAGCGCAATCTCATCACCATCAATATGTCCGAATATCAGGAATCGCATTCCGTTGCCGGCCTAAAAGGCTCGCCGCCCGGTTATGTCGGCTATGGGGAAGGGGGCGTGCTGACTGAAGCCGTACGGCGCAAACCCTATAGCGTAGTGCTGCTGGATGAAGTCGAGAAAGCGCACCCCGATGTGCTCGAACTGTTTTTTCAGGTTTTCGATAAAGGACGGCTTGAAGACAGCGAGGGCAGCGAAGTCAGTTTCAAAAATACCGTCATCATTCTCACGAGCAATGTAGGCACGAATTTAATCATGTCTGCGGTAGAGCATGGCGTAAAAATCGGCGAAGAGACACGCGAGCCAACGCCGGAGGATTTAGTCGATCTGATTCGTGACGAATTACAGAAATGCTTTAAACCTGCGTTTCTCGGTCGGTTGACCGTCATTCCGTATTTCCCGATTCAGGATGAAATTTTGCGCCGTATCATTCGTTTGAAATTGGAGAAAGTTCGTACCCGCGTCGCCACCAATCATGGTGCCTCGTTGGAATTCGGCGATGAGCTAGTCGAGCTGATCGCGGAGAGGTGTCTGGATACCGATAGCGGTGCCCGCAATGCGGAAGCGGTGATTGCCGATACCGTGCTCGCGTCGCTATCGGTAGAAGTGCTTGCGGCGATGGCGAATAAGCAAATCGTGCATCGGATAAATTTAGCCATAGTTGATGGCCAGCTGCGTGTCAATGTCAGCGATTTCGGTACTGCGAAATGAACAATAGCGCTGACCTCAATCAAATTATTTATAACGATGCCGCCAACGCCTTGTTAATACCTATATCGCCCGATCATCCCGCGGGTGAAGATTTATCGCTGTCGATTTTATTCGACGAGATTCGCGACGCGCGCCGATCGGATGATGCAGGTTTGACGCAAGGTCTTTGGCAAACCGATATCAAAATGGCCGATTGGAAAGGTGTGCGCGATTTATGTGAATCGGCAATGACTACCCGCACTAAAGATCTGCAGTTAGCGGCGTGGTACATCGAAGCGCGAATTCATCTCGATGGTTTTCATGGTCTCGTTACCGGTTTGGAAGTGTTTCACGGCCTGCTTGAAACTTTTTGGACATCCTGCTTTCCGCTTATCGAAGACGATGATCTCGATGAGCGTGCGGGAAAAATAGAATGGCTGAATACTCAGTTGCCGATAGCACTTAAACAAATACCGATGACGGATCGCGATAACCAGGGGTATACGTGGCTGCAATGGCAGGAATCGCGATGGGTGGAAAGCCTCGGGCATAAAGATGCGGAGGCAAAAGCGCAAGCGCTGGCGGATGGCAAGCTGGCCGGCGAACTTTTTGATAAAGCGGCGGCGCATACCAGTCGTTCGTTTTCCGAACCGCTGCTGCATGATTCGCAACGTGCAGTCGTGGTATTGGATGCGTTAATCCATACGGTGGATACGAGGTTTGGTCAGGACGCGCCCTCATTAATCAATCTACGCCAAACGCTTCATGACTGCGCATTATTGGTTGATCGTTTATATGGCGGCGGCACTACCGACAATCATCAATCGCGGTCGCGTGTGCAAACCGATTCGCCGATGGCGGCGGTTTCATTGGAGGAGCCCATGACCGCAAAAGGTGGCGCGGCAGTAAAAACCGTTGGAGCGTTAAACAATCGAGGGGATGCAATCCAGGCATTACGCGATGTCGCGCAGTATTTTCGCGTCAACGAACCGCAAAGTCCGGTGGCATTACTGGCTGCGCGCGCGGCGCGCTGGGCGGAAATGTCGATGGACGAATGGCTCGCTGCCGTCGTCAAAGACGACAGTACACTGGCGCAATTGCGCGAACTTCTGGATATATCCCCAGCCAGCTAAAACAACAAAATACCGACGGGGAAAACGCTTGTGTTCCAGATTCTTACGGTTGCCGTTGCTGCACTCGCGACGTGGACGGGTGCTCTCTGGCTCTTATTGCCGATCGACATTTTCAGATATTCGCTGCTTTCAATCATCGCGATGCATGTCGCTGTGCCGACGTTGGCGGTCGGCGCGTGGTTTTCAGTACGTTTCTGGATTCAAAAATTACGATACGCGAAAGTCGTGAACGCTGAAACCGCACAGCAGAATATTAAGATCGCGGAAAAAACAAGGTTAAAAAATCTATTTGAGGAATTACTGAGAATTCGCCGCACGGCTATTAATTGTCGGTGGGCGGCAATTGCCGATGTTGTGTTTTGGAACGGCTCAACTCAACTGACCGAAGATACAGAACAAACGCATACTCGCGAATATGCGGCTGACTCCATTTACTCCTGGCCGCAACCTACGTTAATTCGGTTGTTCCAGGAATTGTTCGCGGCGATACCTGGTGCCAGCGGCTTGCCCATTGCCATTTGTGCTTCATCACACGCGACGGATGGCGTTGAAAAAATTGTTCGTCAAGCTCACGCAATAGCTGTCGATCAGCTGGGTATCGTTGTAACTTGCAACGCAACGCCGGATGTCCTTTTCCTTTCCGAGGGCGATGTCCATCCATTCACACAACTGCATGACGTTTTTTTTAAGCATCGCGAATTGCCCGGGCTTATCGTTGTCGCGTTCGATTCATTATTGAAAGATGAGGCCGAATCAAACGATTGGTTTGATTCGGCCGATACGCAGAGCGAACGCGAAAAATGGCATGGCAAGCCGAATCGATCGGTTTGTTTATTACTGCTGAGCCCAAACGAGCTGGAAAGTGTTTTATCGACACTCGCCGATTTGGGCAGCGATGCATTGCTCGACAATCTAACTCCGCATTGGGAGCGCCAACAAATTCCGCTGGGTATGGCGAGATTTCTTATGAAGTGGCCGAAGATATGGCGAGAAGGTTTTATCGCTATGCCACCGATAGCGTCTTTGCAGAGGTCGACAGCAATTGTGCTCAGTGAAAACGCATCGACGAAACAGCGAGTGCAAAGCGTGCGGGATGCCATGGGTGAAGCCGCGATTGATGCTTCGTTGATAGAGCCCGAATTCGTATTTGAAGGTGAAGTTGATTCGAATGGGAAAGCGGATGCTAAATCCATCAGCACATGCGGTTGGTTAATCCACAATGCGGGCGATGTCTCCGTTTGTGGCGAGCGATTAGCGCTATTGGGAGTCTCCATGTTGCAGCACGATATGGAGATTGACCCCATTAATCAGGCGACTAATACCGTGATGGCGGTGGGTGATTGCGGCACGGCGTCGCATTGGTTGTCGCTTGCGCTCGCGATTCAGCGTGTGGCGAATAACCATAAGCCCGCGTTATGTGCCGAATTTAATCGTTCCGAGCTGCTGTTTAGTTTTGTGTTGCCTGTTTCTAAAAAATAGTTAGGTATATCGGGCCCGCGCGGTCGATGGCTTATCGGAACCCTCCCAGCAGTTAACACAACTTTTTCACGACGTTGCTACATCGATAAAGTCGATTCGCTGCAATAAGCATAAAGCGGTGTTCTTATCGATATATTTATAAGCCAGTGCTGGCAAGATCAGTCTGCCGCTTTTAACATCACCGACAAATCAAAAACTGGGCGAATGATGGACACTGACAATACAGATGCGTACTGGATGCAATTCGCG
>CBFHCK010000279.1:0-3791 GCA_965653955.1 uncultured Spongiibacteraceae bacterium | reverse complement strand
AGTTCGACAATAACGCGCAGCGACTCAGCCCACCTGACGCAGGCGCGGCCTTCCACGCGGACGGGGACGGACCTTTTGCCCACAGCGATCTTCGATCTCCGCACGAAACTGTTCGCCGCCGTAAACGCTGCCTTGCACGACATTGATATTGATGTCTTTGATGACGTCGTTGGCGAGCGGAATGACCGCCAGCTCGCGATAGCGCTCATAACACTCTGACGGCGTTTCTGCGAGGCAGGTCCAGATCGCATGATCCTGAACGAAATGAGCCGCGCTGCCGATGTGTTGGCGAAAGCTGCTCCACGGGTAATCGAACGGATCGGTCACAACGCCCGTAATCGCAGCCAGCGTATCGACGTAACGATAAGCGCTGAGCATGTGTTCGCCGGCTTCCACCAAACAGGATTTATAGCGGCCCTGCCATAACGTACCGGCGCGATCGTAACGGCGATTGAAATACTGCACGTACCGGCGTCCGAGTGACTGCATCATCTGCGGTACCGCCAATTCGGTATGCGGCGTCACCAGCAACTGCACACGATTCGGCAGCAACGCATACGCGTGGAGTTCGCATTCATACTGCGCGGCGGCATGGCGCAGGCTCTCCAGATAGAACTGATAATCGTCGCGGTATCTGAAGGTATGGGCCCAATTGACACCGGTCTGCACGACACATTGAGGAATGTCGCTGACGGTGAAACGCGTCGGTCTTGGCATCGTTCGCTCCTCCAGCGCGAAAAATCGCGCACTGCGGGTTGTAGTTGCAAACCACAGGGAGCAATTAACTTGCCAGCCCCGAAAAACCGAGACAACTTATTGTTTAATAACAATTTCTCCGAACAAAAAGAAGCTAAAAGCCGCTATCTCCGACCCGTCATGGATCTCCATTTACGACGCCCGCACCAGCGCGGCACACGCGCGACTATCGCAGCAACCGCAATACTGCTGCAGTCACGACGCCCCAGACACAGTTCAATACCAACGCCGACAACATAGGCATCACAAGCAAACGGAAACCATCGTGGATCAAAATCCATTGCAGCAATGTGATTACAACGCCCCACACCAGCCCCGCCACCAACCACGAACTACGCAGGAACGGCAGCGTAAACACGAAGCCCGCGAGACCGCCCCATACCAAACGCTGATACACGCCGGAGGGATAGAGCGCACCAGCTAGATGCGAACCAAAGACTGCGGTTGATGCGAAATGCGCACTGGTCCATACCGCAATACTTTTGGCGAATCCGCCAACTGTGCCTGCGGAAAAACATATCGCCAGATCGCGTAACCAATGTCGCATGTCGTCGCCTCATAAAATAATTTTGAATACGAAAAATCGTTGAATCGGAATAAATAGACCGAAGAGATCCGCCTACTCGCGCATCAGCAAATACACCGCCAGCGCTTTGCGATCGTCGTCCGATAACGGAAAAACCGGCATCGGCGGTTGCGGTGTGCGCAGAAAATCCTGCAACTGCTGCATCGAATATCGCGCCGATAATTGCTCCAGCGGCTTCACCTTCCGAAAACCGCCCGCGAAGCGCTGCTCATGACACTTCGCGCACGCATATTGACGATACAAGGCTTCGCCACGCTGCGATAAGGCGGTGCGCTCATCGGCGCTGATCGAGGAAATGCCATCGCGCTGATCGACCTTAACCGCTGGCGAACCCGTGGTTGCAGTTGTGGTTGGCGCCGTGCCGTATGCAACGCGATAGATCGCGCCGGCAAAATCATCGGAGATGTAGATAGCCCCGTCGGGCCCCTCGGCGACATCCACTGGTCGGCCGATGACTTTCTTATTTTTTCCGAAGAGCGATTTGTTTTCCGCTGCGGGCTTGGATGAAAAGAATCCCGTAACAAAATCGCGCTCGCCGATTTTGCCGTCGTCACGCCATTGCAGTTGAACCACTTTATAACCATCGGGCTCGTCGCGATTCCATGAGCCATGTAACGCGACCAATGCACTCCGCTCGAAACCTGCCGGCAACTTTTTGCTACGTAAAAAATGAATTCCGAGCGGTGCGTTATGCGCGCGAAAACCGTGCGCAGGGGCGATCGCCGTTGGTAGTAGTGCCTCCCTGCCCTTGCCGAAATCGGGATCGAGCACATTGGCGCCGTTGATATACGGCCAACCATAAAAGCCGTCCTTAACAATGCGATTCAACTCGCAGGGAGGAAAATCGTCGCCGAGCCAATCGCGGCCGTTATCGGTCGCATAGAGTTCGTTACTCCACGGCGCCCAATCCATACCAACGCTATTGCGCAAACCGCTCGCGTAAATTTCGCCGCCGCTGCCATCCGCGTTGAAGCGCATGATCGTTGCACGACGCCTATCTTTTTCTTCGCAAACATTGCAGGTCGAACCCTGCGCAAGGTAGAGAAATCCATCGGGACCGATGCGAACCGTCTTGGTCCAGTGACCGTCATCGCCGGTAAGGCCGGTAATAATTTGCTGATAGCTGCCGCGAACCTGGCCGGTTTCGCTATCGAAGGCGATACGCCCCACCGCTTTTGTCTCACCCACATATATCCAGCCGCCAGTCACATCGATGCCGTGCGGGCGGTCCAGCCCTTTTAGCAATACGCGTTGTGCATCGGGTTGGCCATCGCCATTCCGATCGCGCTCCAGCAACATAATTTCGCCGGCGCGCGGCAACGACACCAGTAAATCACCTGCTTCAGTGAATTTGAGCATGCGTGCATTACGTAACCCGCTGGCGTAAACGGTAATCGAAAAACCTGGCGGCACCTGCAAACGCTGCACTGCGTTCGACGCCGATGACGGATTCGATTGCCCGAACGCCATGCTCAGCAACATGCGCGGAGTTGCAGAATCGAAATAAATGGCGCTCGTCGCGATCGAAAGCGCGACGAACACGATCAGGCTGAGCAATAGACGTTTGGCAAATCGCAGCATTAGCGCAGCTCCATCGCGAGAAAGGCGGCGCCTAGCTTAGCAGAGATAGTTGGAGGTAAAAGTCAGGCCGTGCGTTCGGTGAACGAGTCGCGCGCAAACACCTCCACATTCGCGAAACGATGATCGCTCGACGCCATCAGATAGGCATCGAAGCCAGCCTGGCGCAATAAAAACACGGCGAGTTCGCTGCGTCGACCACCATTGCGCGTCACTACGTGCTGTCGCGTTTTATCGAGCAACGTTAACCGCGCACGCAGAATCGAAATCGGAATATTGGTACTGGCCGGCAACGCATCGCGGCGAAACTCCACCGGGAAACGCACATCGATAACCGCGAGCGTATCGGTTACACCGGCGCCAAGGCAGCGCTCCATCATTGCATCGTCAGCTTCACGAATCAGATGCGGCCGCACGAATTTATCGAACGCTGCGCGATCGAGCCGCGCGACCGCGCCGTTGTCCTCCATTACGACACTTGCATTGCGCAGCGTATCGGCAACCAACGATTCCTCGCCGAAGTAATCGCCCGGCAGCAATACAATTTCGCGACCGTGAAAAACGCTTTGCTCGTCGACACAAACCGATGCGGTACCGCGCGTCACCACGTACATCGCATCGCCACTTTCGCCGCGACGAACGATGATCTCGCCCTTCGCCACATCCAGCGGCTGTAACGATGCCAGTAAATTCTGAATGCATTGAGCCGGCAGATTCTGTGCTAATTGCGATTGCAGAAAGCGCGACATCCAGTCGACCGCAACCGCGCTATCGGATACCAGATAATCCTCGGTGAGATCGGTATCCTGCAACGAGGTGACACTGTAATCCTGCGATGTACCCGCCGCGAGGCCGCGATCGATGATGTCGC
>CBFHCK010000278.1:0-3809 GCA_965653955.1 uncultured Spongiibacteraceae bacterium | reverse complement strand
AGTTTCAGGATCAGGATAACCATCGGCGTACTGATGCACGGCGTTATAAATAGTCGCGCACGAAATACTCGACAGGTTGGCGCCGAGCTGAGTCATCTGCCGAATCGAGTCATAGAAGCTCTTGATCGTGTAATAACCGAAGAATCCACCTTCGATCGATCCATCAGGTTTCAATGTCGCGCGGATACGCGCTCCGCGCAGCTCGCGGACGTTATCGACAATCTGTTCCTTGTAGCGAAGATGAATATCGGTCGGTTCCGTGATCAGCACGCTATCGACGATGCGACCGCGAGCATGTGCGGTCAATGCCGGCTTTGGAATGGCGGAGTAAGTGCTATTGGCGAGTGCGCGTCCGCGACTGTCGGTGAGGAGCGGATCGGCACTGGCATAAATGCGAACCTCAACATGATTATCGTTGTGTTCGTTATCGATGCCGGAAATTTCGATCAGCGTTGGGGCTGCAGCCGAGTCCAGCACGTTTTCTATATTTTTGCGATTACCGAATTCGCGAAATTGCTTTGAACAACCAAGTACGCGCCACAACTGGTTGTCGACATTTTTGTCGCCACTCGGATTGGTGAAATTATTACGCCCACCTTTATTGTCGAGATTCATGCCAAAAGCCACCTTGCCGCCGAATGGCTGAAAGCCGCGATTTAGCATCGGAAAATCTTCGGGGTTGGTACAGCTGTCGTAAGCAACGACGGTGTGATTGAAAACGATGGCCCCTTTGCCGTCGGGAATGCCTGTCTGCGTACGAACATCGTCGATGTTAATCGAGGCCGGATCGTTATCGACGGGTAAAATTTGATAGCCAGCTCGTTTGACTTCAGTTGATTTGGCAACGCTGCGCGGCAGCATACGAAACCATTTGAAGCCCAATTTTTCATGCATCAGCGCGAATAGGGGTTCGTGCTTATCTGGAGAATCGAAATTTTTCTGTTGCTCCGGGGGCAGCGAATGCAAAAAGACTTCAGGCGCTCCTGGCGTGAGCGCCGGGCAATCATTGGGAGCCTCGGTTGCCGGGATGTAGGTGTTGCTGAGGATGAAGGCGCGAGTGTCAGGTTTGCCTCCGGTGGGGGCATCCGCAGCAAGCGCTGCTGACATCGGCAGACTGGTGCATAGCGCAGCGGAAAAAAAGCATGTCAGTGAACGCGCCCTTAATGAGTCGTTAGAGCCCGTATCCGCTTTATCAAAATGAATTAAATTGGTAGACATCGCCTATCACCGCAATATTTGTTCGTCATCGTGCCGTATATGGCGGCAGATGTTGTGCCAGCATCTTAGCTCGGAAAATTCGCATCCCTCTGAACATTAAGAAAAATTATGGAATTGGTAATGTGAATTCGTTACTCGCATGTTTTTTGGTTATTTCATGCGAGTTTTTTCCGGGTTTTGGCAATATTGTTGGGGTTGCGTTTAATTTTATTTGTGGCCGCAAATGGGATGTCGCCGTGACTAGCGATCGCGGCACCGTTTAATTGTTGTGTTCGGGTCTTAGGTTTACAGCATCGGTGGCCTATGTTGAAATGCGCGCCCTCTGAAATTGTTCAGCGTACTGAGTTTTACAATCCATCTACATTTGTTCTTCATGTGGCCTCTGGTACCGGCCACCACTGACACAGGAACCTTGCCATGCCCGCAATTACTCTTCCCGATGGTAGTCAGCGTCAATTTGCGCAACCGATCACTGTTGCAGACGTCGCCGCCGATATTGGCCCCGGCTTAGCGAAGGCTGCATTGGCTGGCCGCGTGAACGGCAAGCTGGTCGATACCAGTTTCCTTATTGATGAAGATGTATCGCTTGGCATCGTCACCGAGCGTGATCCTGACGGGCTTGAAGTTATTCGCCATTCGACCGCGCATTTGCTTGCGATGGCCGTGCAGGATTTGTTTCCCGGCGCGCAGGTGACGATTGGTCCTGTGATCGATGATGGCTTCTTTTACGATTTCGCGTATCAGCGCGCGTTTACACCGGAAGATCTCGAAAAAATCGAGCAGCGTATGACGGAAATTACGCAGCGCGATTTGTCTGTGCAGCGCGTTGTCATGTCGCGCGATGAGGCCGTCGCCGCGTTCGATGCGCTCGGCGAAAAGTACAAAGTCGAAATCATCAAGGAATTGCCTGCTGGCGAAGAGATATCCGTTTATAAGCAAGGCGAATGGATGGATCTGTGTCGCGGTCCCCATGTGCCGAGCACCGGCAAACTGAAAGCGTTCAAGCTGACAAAAGTCGCGGGCGCGTATTGGCGTGGCGATTCGAAGAACGAAATGCTGCAGCGCATTTACGGCACCGCATGGGCGAATCCGAAAGAGCTGAAAGCTTATCTGCATCGTATCGAAGAAGCGGAAAAACGCGATCATCGCAAAATAGGCAAGAAGCTCGGTTTGTTTCACGCTCAGGAAGAAGCGCCGGGCATGGTGTTCTGGCATCCGCGTGGCTGGACGATCTACAAAACGATCGAGCAGTACATGCGCGACAAACAGCAGCGTCATGGCTATCAGGAAATTCGCACGCCGCAGGTCGTCGATATCGATTTATGGCAGCGCTCCGGCCATGCCGATAAGTACGGCAGCAACATGTTTACGCTCGATATCGAAGAGCGCATGTACGCGGTTAAGCCGATGAACTGTCCTTGTCACGTGCAGGTGTTCAATCAGGGGCTGAAGAGCTATCGCGATCTGCCGCTGCGGCTATCCGAATTCGGTTCATGTCACCGATACGAACCGTCGGGATCGTTGCACGGAATCATGCGCGTCCGCGGATTTACGCAGGACGATGCGCATATTTTCTGCACCGAGCAGCAAATCCAGCCGGAAGTCGCGCGCTTTATCGATTTCCTGCATGAGGTTTATGCCGACTTCGGCTTTAGTGAGGTCATCTATCGCTTATCCACGCGACCAGAAAATCGCGTCGGCAGCGATGAGGGATGGGATAAGGCAGAGAAAGCGCTCGCCGATGCACTCGATTCGAAGAATCTGCCATGGGAAGAATTGCCCGGAGAGGGTGCGTTTTATGGGCCGAAGATCGAGTTCTCGCTGAAGGATTGCATCGGTCGTGTCTGGCAGCTCGGTACGATTCAGGTCGATTTCTCGATGCCGGGTCGGCTCGATGCGCAATATGTCGCGGAGGATGGCTCGCGGCAGACTCCGGTCATGTTGCATCGGGCGATCCTTGGTTCGTTCGAGCGTTTTATCGGAATTCTGATCGAGCATTACGAAGGTGCGTTCCCGACCTGGCTCGCGCCGACGCAAGCTGTGATACTGAATATCACTGATAATCAGGCTCAATATGCGCGCGAGCTCGAAGAAACGTTGCAAAACAATGGTTTTCGCGTAGAAGCCGACTTGAGAAATGAGAAGATCGGCTTTAAAATCCGCGAGCACACAATTCAGAAGGTTCCCTATCTGCTGGTTATTGGCGATCGGGAAGTCGAAACTCAAACCATAGCCGTGCGCACACGTAGCGGCGAGGATCTCGGTTCAATCAGCCTGCAGGCTTGTCTGGACCTCCTCGCGGGAGACGTATCGCGTCGCGGTCGTGCGCTTTAGTTTCAAACTACTGTAGTTTCAAATTAACTGGAGAACTGACAATCAAACGCGAGATCAAGGCCGTTGGCGGCAAGACAACAGACAAAGATAAGCGGGTATTGATGAATGAAGACATTCGCGCCCGCGAAGTTCGGTTGATCGGTTTCGATGGTTCGCAGGTCGGTATTGTCCCGCTTGCCGAAGCCCTTGCCGCAACAGAGACGGCCGGTGTAGATCTGGTGCAAATCGCCGATGCAGACCCGGTTGTTTGTAAGGTG
>CBFHCK010000277.1:0-3813 GCA_965653955.1 uncultured Spongiibacteraceae bacterium | reverse complement strand
ATGGATGGCGCTGCGGCCGGCGCTGCTCGTGACATTTTTCGGATTGATCGTCGCCGAATTCATTGCCCCGCAAACTCAGCAGATTGCGCAAAGTTATCGAGCGATGCTGCTCCAGAAAAAAGATATCAGCGTCAGCGAATACGGCTTGTGGCATCGCGAAGGCAATAGTTTCGTACACTTCAACGCGGTGCAGCCGAACGGAGAATTATTCGGCGTATCGATGTTCACGCTGGATGAAAGCCGACGTTTGCAACAGGCGCTGTTCGCGCAACGCGCCATTTTCCAGGACGATCACTGGCTGTTGGAGGATGTGCGCGTTACGCATTTCGAAGGCGATCATCTACGGTCGACGAGCGCGGCAAGGCAACGCTGGGAAACGCAGCTGTCGCCGCAGTTGCTCAATATTCTCGTGCTCGATCCGAACGATCTTTCGATCAGCGGCCTCTGGCAATACGTCAGCTTCCTGAAAAAACAGGCTTCCGAAACCGGTCAGTACGAGTTGGCGCTGTGGAATAAATTGCTCCAGCCGCTGGCGATCGTGAGTCTGGTGTTGGTGGCGGCATCGATTATTTTCGGCCCGTTGCGGCAGGCGTCGATGGGTGCCCGGGTATTTGTCGGTCTGCTGATCGGTATCGTTTTTCGGATCAGTCAGGACATGCTCGGCCCAGCCAGTCTGGTTTATGGCTTCGCACCGATTCTGACATCCTCCGCGCCGATTCTTGTCAGTCTGGTTGCCGGCTTCTTTCTATTGCGCAGGCGCTGACCATCCAAGCCGTAGTTGTTTACGGCTTCGGCAGAACGATTACTTTTGTATTCGATGCGCGATCGTGCCAGGTGAGCCGGTCGCGATCGACCAGCAACCACCAGTAGCCCAATCCAAATAATCCCAGCGAACCTATTCCAACTGCTGCGCGCACTGCGCATTGACGCCAACTTGGGCGGCCGCCGTCGCGGCTAACGACGCGCATTCGCCACGCCTGCATTCCCAGCGTTTGCCCCGTCTTGCGCCAGAAGAAAAAATAGAATCCGGCGATAACGCAGACGGTGTACGCGAACAATATCGGCGCTGGTGCAATGGGGGGTAATTCGTGCACTACGCCTTGCTCGGGTATTCCGGCACCGCGGTTATTCAAGGCAGTAAAAAGAAATAGAGGCACGACGAGCAGGCCGAATAACAGAAAGGCGTCATAAATCAGCGCGATTAAACGCCGCAGAACGCCGGCATGCGGCAACGAAGGGGTGGAGTCCGACATGACAATGGCGCGTCCGGTTCAAGGCGCGCCATTCTAGGATTGGTCGATTGTGGCGATCAACACTCGCTTCGCGGGGGATCAATACGAGTATTCGATACGGATACGCACTTCGTCGTCAGTGACTTTCAGGCCGTAGTCCATTTCGCCACCGCGAAAGCGCGATGAGGGCAGCGAACCGTTTTCGTCAGGCAGCGCCGACAGCATGCCGCCGTTATTGCGATCGCGATAGGATTTGTACGCCGATTTCACGTATGAACGAAAGATTTTGCCGAACGCTGCGCCGCCTTGCGTCGTTTTATAGCCGGGGCGGAATTGTTGCATCCACAGCAGATTGAAGCGCAGATCGGCATCGTCATCGGCAACCAGCTGATTGCCGTTTTCGGCATCGGTAATGATGGTGAAGGTACGGGTGGGGCGATAACCGTCGGTTTCGGGAAGCTTCAGCAGTTGTTGATAAAACGCCTCTTCGCCGGGTGCGGCCAAACTCGCCGGGGCGAATAGTGCTGTCATGGCGGTTAAGCAGAGCGTCAACAAACCGCGAAAGCCGGTAAGTGGGTTGAAGCCGATAGGGTTACGCATACTGCCCTCGATACACCTAAAAAGTGCTCTTCCCTGTGACTAAGTTTGCCAGTTCTCGCGGAAAAAGCAGCTCGCTCGATTAGACGCGTTTTGCATATCGCCAAGACTAAATTACGTTTACCGTTGTTAAGCCCGATCAGTGAGGTCAGGCAAAATTTCGATTCGGCGTCCGTAATTAATTAGCAATGTAGTCACCGTTAAAAATCGCGATAATCGCACCCCTCAGAACTGTGACAGCCTACTCGGCTCAGATGACAAAACGGAGAACCCATGCACATCCTTTTGATCGAAGACGATCGCACCGTCGCGGATTACATCGGTAAGGGATTGCGCGAAGGTCAGCATCGCGTTGAGCACGCCGCCGATGGCACCAAAGGCTTGGCCAGCGTGCGCGCTGGTAAGTTCGATGCTGTCATCGTCGATCGTATGCTGCCCGGCGTGGACGGCCTGACGATCATCGAGGATATGCGTGGCCGCGGCGATAAAACGCCGGTACTGATATTGAGCGCCCTCGGCGATGTCGACGATCGCGTGAAAGGGTTGAAGGCGGGCGGCGACGATTATCTGGTTAAACCTTTTGCGTTTGCCGAACTGGTGGCACGTCTTGAAGCGATTCAGCGCCGACAGCAAGCCAACCAGTTCGAGGTGCGTCTCAAAGTCGCCGACCTTGAAATGGATCTGCTGACGCATCGCGTCACGCGCGATGGTCAGGTTCTGAGTTTGCAGCCGCGCGAATACAAGCTGCTCGAATACATGATGCGCCACGCCGGCCAAGTCGTGACACGCACAATGTTGCTGGAGAACGTCTGGGATTATCACTTCGATCCACAGACCAACGTGATCGACGTACACATCAGCCGGTTGCGTCAAAAAATCGATCGCGGCTTCGATGCGCCTTTGCTCAGTACCGTACGCGGCGCCGGTTATTTATTGCAGGACCCCGATCTGCTATGAATTTGAAGCGCATTCTCGCCAGCCTCACTTTCAAATTCATGTTTTCGTATGTGGCCGGTTTGAGCGTGGTCGTCTTCATTGTGCTTGCGCTGGTATTTGCCTCGTTTTCCTCGAACTACTTTCGTAGCGCGCACGATGCGGTGCAGGCGGAGTCCATTCGACTGGAAGAGATTTTTCGCAACGAAGGTATCGCCGCACTGGAGCAAGCGCTGTTGTCACCGCAGGCAGGTCACAACATCGAGCGCTTCTATTATTTACTGACCGATGCACAGCGACAGCGTATTGCCGGCGATATGAAGAAATGGCCGGCCGATAGCTACGAAAACTGGGCTGCGCTCGAATATAGCGTTTCGTTTGGGGATGCCTGGCGCACCGACGAGCATATGATCACGGCGGTAAAACACTTACCCGATGGCAAGTGGCTCGTCGTCGCCCGCAATTACACTGATTTCATCGTGTTCGAACAGATCATCCTGTCGATGTTGCTGCGGACGATGTTTATTACGATTGCGTTGGGCGCGATCGGCGGCGCCGTGGTTGCGGGACGCAGTCTGCGCAATATGGAAACGATCAACCGTACCGTGCAATCGATCATGGATGGCGATTTGTCCCAGCGCGTCGCGGTGCGCAATTCGAGTGGCGACTTTCGCCGACTGGGCACCACGTTCAATCGCATGCTCGATCGTATTCAGGCGTTGATGGATGGCGTGCGTCAGGTCACCGACAACATCGCCCACGATCTCCGCACACCGCTAACGCGATTACGCAACCATCTGGCCGGTTTACAGGCGGCGATGCCGAGCGACGCGCAACCCACGGTGCAGGCGGTTATCGATGAGGCGGATGGCTTACTGGCGACGTTCAATGCGTTGTTGCGAATTGCGCAGATCGAATCGGGTCAGCGTATTTCCGGGTTTCAGCGGCTCGATCTCAGCAAAATCGTGCATGACGTGATCGAGCTGTACGATCCGCTTGCCGTCGACAAAGATATCGAGATCGTTGCGCATTTAAGCCAGCCGCTCATGCT
>CBFHCK010000276.1:0-3849 GCA_965653955.1 uncultured Spongiibacteraceae bacterium | reverse complement strand
TACTGCGACTTAAAAGAGAGTTTTTTACACAAAAAAAAGCGGCCAATAAGGCCGCTTTTTTATCGCACGAATTTATTGAATTTCGGCGGGCACTGCAGCAGGTTTTCCACCCGCGACTTGTTGTTTGATGTTGACGATTTCGCGATTCATTTGTTTGCGGAATGTATTGATCGATTCCACCCACTCTTCGTTATTACTCAAACGCGAATCGAGTTTTGCTTGCGCATCGTTCACCGATTTCACTTTATTCGATAACGAATCAATGGATGCTTGATGTTGATCGATTTTCTGTTTGCTCGCATCGATTGACGCAACTGTTTTATCGATTTGTGCACGCGTGCTATCGAGCGTTTTATTTTGCTCACTCACACGCTGATCGGTTGCCGTTAATGCAGCTTGCGTGCTCTTCGCGGATTTTTCGACGGCGGCAATTTGCGCCGACTGACGATCGATCTGCCCGCTCATTTTTTTCAACGTTTCATCGCGCAATTGTGCGACAGCGGCATCCACTTCCTGAATTTTCACCTGTAGGGCGACGCTCGACTGATTCACGCTCTGATCGGTTGTCGACAACCGCTCTTCCAGCGCGACCACGCGCTCGGTGGCGCTGAGCAATTGCGTATGCAGATAGCCTGCCCATGCCGCTGCGGCAACGGCGACGATGCCGAAGATATAAACCAAAGGACCGCTACCGCTTCTCGGCGATGTATCACCGTTATCGGAAGCGCGCGCTTTGGACTTCGGCTTTATTTGTTTGCGTTGATATGAATCGAAATCGTCGCGGTCGGGAACCATTTCGGGGACGTCGGGGAGCGGCTCGTTGTCGTGATGAGGCATAAAAATTGAAGTCCAGTGAAAATAAATCGTGAGGCATTATCGCATCTTAATGAGGCGCTATAAACTTACGTCGACATTGCATGCTTTAACTGTAATAACTTTCGCCAACTTAATGATGGCGTTGAATTTTTAGGGCAGCTCGCCTATCCTGCCGAGGATTTTATATCGCCCCCGACGCTTTGGCATAAATGACTGAAGCTGCGGATTACAAACACAACTCGAAGGAAGAACCCCCATGAATCCTCTCAACTCCGTGAAAGGCTCGATTGCGGTTGGTGTGGTTGCATCGATTGTCATCGCTGTGATCATCACTGGCGGCTTTAGTTTCAACGAATTTGCATTGGCGCGCTGGATTCACTATCTGGCCGGCGTGATGTGGATCGGTCTGCTGTATTACTTCAATGCGGTACAAGTGCCAGGTTTGGCCGATGCAGCTGCCGATAAAGGCGGCCCGGGCGGCGCAGGCATCTCCAAGTACATCGCTCCGCGCGCGCTGTTGTGGTTCCGCTGGGCAGCGGTCGTTACCTGGTTAACCGGCGCATGGTATTTGATCCGTGGCGGCAATTTCGTCGGCGCATTTGCGCTCGGCATGTTGGGCGAAACGGTCAACACCTATCAACTGACCATTGGTATCGGCGCATGGCTCGGCACCATCATGCTGTTCAATGTATGGGCGCTGATTTGGCCGAATCAACAGAAAATCCTCGGCCTGGTACCGGCCACCGAAGAAGAAAAAGCCAAGGCACGCAATGTGGCGAAATATGCATCGCGTACCAACTTCGTACTGTCAGTCCCAATGCTGATGTGCATGGGCGGCGCTTCGCACGGCTTGCCGTTCTAATTGCTGCATATCGTGTAACTAGACAGATCGCTCTAATAAAAAGCAGCTTCGGCTGCTTTTTTTATGCCTGCATATTTTTGGCGTGATCGATGTCAAAAATCTTGCGACAACAACGGCATGAAACCGCTGTGCTTCTGTCTCAGTTATCGAAATGGTGCACAATGCGCTCGCAAAAATTATTAGCCAGAGAGGACATCATCATGAATAAATCGATGCTTACCGGCACCGTGCTCGGCGTCGTGGTTGCGACCGCTGGCGGTGCAGCCGGTTATAAATTAATGACCCAACAACAATATGCCGATGTACTCAGCGTCACCCCCGTCAAAGAAACCATCCGCACGCCGCGTCAGGAATGCCACGACGAGCAAGTCACGCACACCCGCCCGGTAAAAGATGAAAACCGCATCGCGGGCACAGCAATCGGAGCAGTACTGGGTGGCGTCCTCGGCAATCAGGTTGGCGGCGGTAGCGGCAAGAAAATCGCCACAGTAGCCGGCGCGGCGGCTGGCGGTTATGCCGGCAATAAAACCCAACAGCACATGCAGGAAGGCGATACTTACACCACCGTCGAACAACGCTGCCGCACCGTCACCGACAAACACGAAAAAGTTGTCGGCTACGATGTTCGCTACAGCCTCAAGGGCAAAGAAGATACTGTGCGAATGGATCGCGAACCGGGTAATAAAATTCCGGTGAAAGATGGTCAGCTCGTGCTGAATGACGAACCGGCCCAATAAATAATCGGGTAAAAACAAGGGCGCTACGGCGCCCTTTTTATTTCAGCGTCTTTTTATGAGCACTCACTGTGCAATCACCACTTTGCCGACATGTGCGCGGCTCGCGAAATGGCGGACCGCATCCTCGGCTTTATCGAAGGCGTAAACGGAATCGATCACCGGTTGAATGCGGTTGATTTCGACGAAGCGCAGCATCGCTTCCAGATCGCGGCGACTGCCCATGCCATTGGCATACAACGTCAGGATCTTGTGATTGATCGGCAGCAGATGCTCGTAATCGATGCTGCCCATGCCGCCGACGATGCCGACCATCGCGACACGGCCACCGACCTTCGCGGCAATAATCGACTGCGGCAACGTATTCGGGCCGCCGACTTCCACTACTAAATCGACACCCTGCCCCTGCGTTGCTTCGAGCACCGCCGCGCCCCATTCGGGCGTGGTCTTGTAATTGATGACGACATCCGCACCGAGAGCCTTCAACCGTTCGGCCTTATCCGTCGACGATGTGGTTGCGATTACGCGACAACCCATCGCTTTAGCAAACTGCACCGCGAATAACGACACACCCCCAGTGCCCAACGTAAGAATCGTCGAGCCCGGCAACACGCCGCGCCGCGACGGACCTCCCATCAGGCTATTCCACGCGCTGAGGCCGGCGCACGGCAGGCTTGCTGCCGCCTCGAAGCCGATGCTGTCCGGAACTGCCACCAAACCGATTTCCGGTAGCAACACGCTTTCGCTCAACGTGCCGTGAGTGGTAATACCCAATACAACACCGGTTGTGTCGCTTGCTGGCTCGCCCGACAACCAATTCAGATGCGGATTGGTGACGACACGATCGCCCACTTTCCACTTCGTCACGCCGGCGCCGACGGCTTCGATAATTCCAGCGCCGTCGAGCAACGGAACCATGCCATCGACCGGGAACGCGCCGCTGAAACACACCAGATCGACGAAATTCAAAGAATGCGCTTTCATCCGCACCCGCACCTGATCGTAGCCTGGCGTAGGCTCCTCGACTTCACGCACTGATAGCCCAACCTGCGCGCCCCACACGTTTTCAATAATTTTCGATGCGTCGTATTGATAGGTTTTCATGAGTTTCCCGCCAAATTTTGAACACGCACTATATAAGCTCGTTTACAACGAGGCGAGACTCGATCGGATAGCAATTAGGCTCAGTTCAGGCGAGCCGAATCACGCTTGTGACGATCCGCGGTTGAATCGAAACAAGCCCGAGCAACCTTGAAATGGGATGAAGCTAACTGAGGGAAGCCACGGCTTGGTTGCAGTAGGGCCAGGCTAACTTGCAGTGAGACTAGGATTGTTTACAACAAGGCAGAGCCTGTTTGCGATGAGACTGGGCTTGTTTGCAGCAAGCTCCGGGCTGGTAAAAACGAGCCCGGGCTCCCGCGAAATGAGATAAGAACC
>CBFHCK010000275.1:0-3860 GCA_965653955.1 uncultured Spongiibacteraceae bacterium | reverse complement strand
AAAACTATTATTCCGAATTTCCACGGCATGTCTGAGGCGGCGATTTTTGTCGATGTCGAGTTGCGAGCGCCCCTCGACGTGCGCGTCGTGACGCCGTGCCAATTCACGCGCGGCCGATGTATCGGGCGGCAGCAATTTCAGAAAATTTTCGAAAGAATCGGGATCGAATTTAAAGCTGGGTGGAAATTGCCAGAGAATGGGACCAAGTTTTTCGCGAAGATTGAAAATTCCGGATGCGAAAAAATTCGCTATTGCTGTTTCCGCATTGCGCAGCCGCAGAATATGCGTCACGTAACGCGGCGCCTTAACGCTGAAAATAAAACCACGCGGTGTCGTTTCGTACCATTTCTGATAACTCGACGGCCGTTGCAGATTGTAAAACGAGCCATTTATTTCTATCGTTTGCATCGCCCGCGATGCAAATTCGAGTTCCCGATCCTGCTTCAAGCCTTCCGGATAAAACACACCGCGCCACGGTGCATAGCGCCAACCGGAAATACCGATCTTAACCCCGCGCATGATTATTCCGGTTCAAAGTCCAGCGCTTGCATTGCCTCATGCAAATGCTGATGCGATTTTTCGTAGTCGGACCATACGTTTTTATAGGACTTCGCCATTCGTTCAGCGGCGTTGGAGATATTCCAATGGTTCGGGCCGCTCAGATCCGGCAGCTCATCCCAGGCAATAGGCACCGACACGCCCAGGCCAGCGCGTGCACGCACGCTGAATGCACTCACCGTGGTGGCGCCTAGTCCGTTACGCAGATAATCGATAAATATGCGATTGATCCGATTGCGCGGTCCGCTCTTCGCAACAAATAACGTCGGCAACGTTTTCGCCATGTGCCGCACTATCGCGCCCGCAAAATCTTTCACCGTGTCCCAGTCGAGCTCCGGAATCAAAGGCACGATCACATGCAGACCTTTTCCGCCGCTGGTTTTCAGAAAAGCCTTCAGTCGCAATTGATCGAGCATCGCCTTCATCAATTGCGCGGCTTCACGCACCTGCTTCCATTGGATGCCCTCGCCGGGATCGAGATCGAAAACCACGCGATCGGGATGTTCGCCATCGTCCAGCGTTGAATTCCACGTGTGAAATTCGATCACATTCATCTGTGTACATGCGAGTAACGCCGCGGCGCTATCGATATTGATCAGCGGCGGATGATTTGGAAAATATGCGACAGGAATTTCCTTCACATTGGAAATCTTCATATTTTGCAGATGCTTCTGAAAGAACAGCTGACCATCGATACCCGCCGGCGCTCGAACCAGCGATACCGGACGATTGCGTAAATGCGGTAGTAATGCCGGCGCGATCTGTTGATAGAAATCGACGAGCTGTTGCTTTGTAGTACCCGATTTTGGATCGACGACACGATCGCCATGCGTAATTTCAATAGCGTCCGAACTCGCGGGCGTGCGCTTTCTTGCGCAGGATTTATCCAAGGTTTTTGACGAAACTTTCGCTTCGGCGGTAATTGCGGCAGCGGGCTTATCTTCCCGCAATCCCTGGAAACTCGGATGACGTGCGTGCCCACCGCTAGTCCACTCGGTAAATGCAACTTCGCATACGAGTTTAGGTTTTAACCAATGCAATTTACGCGTGGGCTGCTCGCCATTATAAATATCGAACGGCATTTTATCGGTTACCAGATTACGCATTTTTGCAGCGAGCTGTTGCAAACTCGCTTGTGTAAATCCAGTGCCGACGCGCCCCGTATATCGCAGGCGGCCATCCGGCTCATGCAGCCCCAGCAATAATGAACCGAATGTTTCAGGGCCTGGCCGACTCGATTCAGTGAAACCGCCGATAACAAATTCCTGACGTTGCAAACATTTTAATTTTATCCAGTCGTTTGATCGCGACGAGCGATAGGTTGAGCTTTTTCGTTTGCCGATCAAACCTTCGAGCTGGAGATCGCAGGCGTGCTTGTACAATTGCGAAACAGGCATATCGAGCGCGGCGCTGAAAATGATCGGTGGCTTGGCCGAAGCCGTCGCCTTTTCAAGGAGAGCACGCCGTTCGTCGAGCCGGGCGCCCCGTAAATCAAAGCCGTTTAAATACGGAGCGTCGAATAGATAATATTGGATTTTCTCGGTGTGCGATTTTTCGAATGCATTCTGCAATAGCTGAAAACTGGGGCGGTTGTCGCTATCAAACATAATGATTTCGCCATCTAGCCAGCCATTTTCCAAATTAAGCTTGGCCACGGCTGCGGCGATATGTTTCAGCTTCGACGTCCAATCATTGCCGTTGCGCGTGAATAAATGCACATCGCCATTATCGATACGCGCGAGTATGCGATAGCCATCGAGCTTCAGTTCATAAATCCAATCGCTCCCTCGCGGGGGTTTATCCGCCAGCATCGCTAATTGCGGCGCCATCATTAGCGGTAGCGCAGCTGCCTTGGCGGATTTCGGCATCGATAGCGCGGCAGACTTTGTCGAACGCCGCTTTTTAGCCGGCGCGTTATTTTTGGGTTTGCGATTGGATGTCCATACACGTCCGACATCTCCACCGAGAACGCTATCCGGCATTTCGTCGACCACGCTGAATTCTGCGGCTGGCCGAGCAGCATCGTCGCTCTCCTTGATGAGCAGCCAGCCATTATCTTTTCCGTAGTGGCCGCGCGATTTAACGAGCGTCCAACCCCCCTGCAATTTTTTGCCGCGCAGTTCGAATTTCAATTTACCGTTTTCGTAATCGGCACGGGGATCGCCACGGGGAACCCATTCACCATTATCCCAAACGATGACCGTTCCTGCGCCGTAATTGCCAGCGGGGATGGTGCCCTCGAAATTCGCATAATCAAGTGGATGATCTTCGACATGCATGGCCAGACGCTTGTCTTTAGGATCGAGGCTGGGGCCTTTCGGAACAGCCCAGCTTTTCAGCGTGCCATCGAGTTCAAGTCGAAAATCGTAATGAAGATGAGAAGCCGCATGCTTCTGAATGACGAAGCTGAGATTTGCGGATTTTTTTTGCGATGCGCCTTTCGGTTCAGGTGTATCGGAAAAATTGCGCATTTTCCGATATTTTTGCAATGCCTGATCAGCGTTTATTTTTCTCGAGTTCGTCTTTTTTTGCGCGATACCTTTTTTCTTCTGACTGGCCTTTTTTTCGGCTTTGTTCCGCGAAGATTTTTTCGCTGTTGTGCCTTCGCTCGCCGATCGAGATTTCAGGGCCATCTTCGATAACCTCAATCCTTCCTAATCGCTATGTCTTAACTTGCACCAAAGCTCATCGTCTTAATTTGTACCAATGCTCATCGCTTGACATTCCTCGGAACAGCGCTCGCAGACGGCCACGCACGCCTCCATATCACCGACTTTTTTACAGTCGTCTGCGCAAGCCTTGCATATTTCGCTGCAAACCGCGCATACCTTTGCATGCAAGCTCGAACTGCTTAGCATAAATTCGGCGGCAGTTTTGCAAATTTGCGCGCAATTAATCATAAGACGGAAATGACTGGGCTCCACATGCTTCCCACCCATTTCCAAGCAATGATTCATCGCCGTACTTAAGCAAATCTGATAACACTCCAGACAAGTTTTAATGCAATTATTGAGTGAAGAAGATTCATGATGTGACATAAGAAATCCTCCCAATGTCAGCGGTATGGAGCTACCGCACCCATTCATGGCCAGGCGCATGCGGTTCGGCACGCGTCTTTTCTTTCTCATCCGGCGTTTCAGAGCGGCTGCTGATTTCGCGCTTGGCTCCTGCGCATTTGTTCATCATGTAATCGGCAATTTCGCCCAATACATCGCAGTCGGGAGCATATAGCCGCCGACTGCCGCTCCGGGTAGCTCGGAGCAGACCCGCATGGGTCAGTTCTTTCAGATGAAACGACAGCG
>CBFHCK010000274.1:0-3874 GCA_965653955.1 uncultured Spongiibacteraceae bacterium | reverse complement strand
GTAAAATCAAACAGATCGGTATCAGCCAGTTGCGATGGCGCGACATTTTGAATCGAGGAGAAAATCGATTCGATGCGGCCTGGGAATTTTTTCTGCCAGTCGCGCAGCATTTCCTTGATCGCCTGCCGCTGCAGATTTTCCTGCGAGCCGCACAGGTTGCACGGAATGATCGGAAATTGCTTGTGCTCGGCATATTCGATCAGGTCGGTTTCCTCGCAATACGCGAGTGGACGAATCACGATGTTGCGCTTGTCGTCGCTGAGCAATTTCGGCGGCATCGCTTTGATCGAGCCGCCGAAAAACATATTCAGGAACAGCGTTTCGATAATGTCGTCGCGATGATGGCCGAGCGCAATTTTGGTCGCGCCGATTTCTTCGGCAAAACCGTACAGCGTGCCGCGCCGCAGGCGCGAGCATAAACCGCAGGTGGTTTTACCTTCTGGGATGACCGATTTGACGATGCTGTACGTGTCTTTTTCGAGGATGTGATATTCGATGCCGAGTTGGTCGAGGTACGCCGGCAACACATGCTCGGGAAAACCCGGCTGTTTCTGATCGAGATTGACCGCGACCAGATCGAACTTCACCGGCGCGCTGCGCTGCAAGCTCATCAGAATATCGAGCATGCCGTAACTGTCCTTGCCGCCGGACAGACACACCATCACCTTGTCGCCTTCCTCGATCATGGCGTAATCGGCAATCGCTTCGCCGACCTGACGCCGCAGCCGTTTCTGCAATTTGTTGAATTCGGTTTTGCTCTTCCTGTCGAGCTTTTCGTTGCTCGACTGCTCAATGGCTGCCGAAGCGTCATCAACCGACTTCGACGTTTCGACTGACGTTATGTCGGCGGCGGTAGAGAGATCGGTGGGATCGAATGTCTTGACGGAATTCATAGCAATCGGCTGCGCGAAAAATCGGCGGGCATTCTACCAGTTCACGCCTCACTCGGGCTCGGGAAAACGGCGAATTGCGGGATTGGCGCAGCCGATAATCAAATTGGGGCCGGGTAGAATTTCAATAAGTGCCTGACTACAATGGCGCTCCACTTCGAGGCCCGAGCCCCGCGCTCCGGCGGCCCTATCCCGGTCCAGGTAGCAGCACTGCGTGCGATCCACGCCGGCAGCGACCTGCTCAAAACCCGAACCTTCACCGATAGGAAGCAACCATGAAACAACCCGTTCGCGTCACCGTTACCGGCGCTGCTGGCCAGATCGGCTACGCGCTGCTGTTCCGCATTGCCTCGGGCAGCATGCTCGGCAACGATCAGCCCGTCATCCTGCAACTGCTCGACATCACTCCGGCGCAGAACGCGCTGAACGGCGTGAAAATGGAACTCGACGATTGCGCATTCCCGCTGCTCGCCGGTGTTGTCTGCACCGACGATCCGAAAGTCGCGTTCAAAGATGCCGATTACGCATTGCTGGTTGGTGCACGTCCGCGCGGTCCGGGTATGGAGCGTAAAGATCTGCTCGAAGCGAACGCGGCTATTTTCTCCGTGCAAGGCAAAGCCATCGCCGAAGTCGCGAACAAAAACATCAAAGTGCTGGTCGTCGGCAACCCTGCCAACACCAACGCGCTGATTGCACAGCGCAATGCCATCGGTATCGAACCGAAAAATTTCACCGCAATGACACGCCTCGATCACAACCGTGCGATGTCGCAGCTGGCGGAAAAAACCGGCACCACCGTCAACGACGTCACCAACATGACGATCTGGGGCAACCACTCCTCCACGCAATATCCGGATCTGTTCCACGCCAAAGTCAAAGGCAAAACCGCGATCGAGCTGGTCGACCAGGAATGGTACAAAGGCACTTACATTCCGGCCGTACAACAACGCGGCGCAGCGATCATCGCAGCACGCGGCGCATCATCGGCGGCATCGGCAGCTAACGCGGCAATCGACCACATGCGCACCTGGGCACTCGGCACCAACGGCGACGATTGGGTCAGCATGGGCGTGTATAGCGATGGGAGCTACGGCATCGCGCAAGGCCTGATCTACTCATTCCCGGTTCGTTGCAAAAACGGCGCCTGGGAAATCGTGCAAGGTCTTTCGATCGACGCCTTCAGCCAGGAAAAAATGAAGGCCACCGAGAAAGAGCTGGCCGAAGAACGCGACGCAGTAAAACATCTGCTGCCGTAAGCAGAAGCGATGAAAAACGGAACGGGGAGACGGCAACGTGCTCCCCGTTTTCATTTCAACAAAAACAAAAAATTCCGGAACACTTTGCTCGAATCCCCATCTGATTTTCACGCAAGGAGTACGACATGAAACGCAAAGCTTCCGCACATTGGCAAGGTGGTTTGAAAGACGGTAAAGGAACGATTTCGAGCGAGAGCGGCGTGCTATCAAAGACGCAATATTCATTCAGCACACGCTTCGAAGAAGGCATCGGCACCAATCCCGAAGAATTGATTGCCGCCGCTCACGCCGGTTGTTTTTCGATGGCGCTATCGGGTCAGCTCGGCAATGCCGGCATGACACCGACCAGCATCGACACCAATGCAACGGTGACGATGGAAAAACTCGACGCGGGTTTCACCGTTACCGGCGTACATCTCGATGTCACGGTGAAAATTCCGGGTGCCGATAGAACCGCGTTCGAACAGGCTGCGCAGAAAGCGAAAGAAGGCTGCCCGATTTCGCGATTATTGAAAGCCGACATCACGATGACTGCAAAACTGGAAAGCTGATCGATTGCGCGCGTTGCATACAGCAATGCGCGCTTCACATCGATTTCATTTTTCCGCCATCGATCACCAGCGTTGCACCGGTGATATAGCTCGCCGCATCCGACAATAAAAATGCACCGGCCTTACCGAATTCCTCGACATCACCAAAACGCCCGAGCGGAATCGGTTGCTGCATTAACGCAAATTGCTCGTCGAGAGAACGCCGATTCGCCGCCGCCTGATTTTGTGCAATCGCATCGATGCGATCGGTTTTGATCATGCCGGGAACCAGACAATTAATACGAATATTTTCGCGCGCCAGATCGAACGAAATTCCTTTCACCAGATTCGCCACGCCGGCACGCATGACCGCCGAGATCAGCAAATAATTGTCGGGCTCTTTGACCGACGACGAAGTCAGCACAAGAATCGAACCGCCCTGCTTGCGCAATGCAGGCAACGCAGCGCGAATCAACCGCACCGAGCTCATCAGTGTGAGCTGAACTCCTTGCTCCCAGTCGTCATCGCTCAACGCGTCGAATGCACCGGTTTTCGGACCACCCGCATTGACGACGAGCCCGTCGATTCGTCCATATTCGTTCAGCACCTGCTCGACCCAGCGCGCTATCTCCTCGACATCGGTCACATCGCACGAATACGCCAGCGCCCGCGCACCATGAGATTCGCGCAAACGCTCGGCAGCGACTTCGCACGCGGCTAATTCTCGACTACCGAGCGCAATGCACGCGCCCTCCTGCGCGAGCACTTCCGCAATGCCGAAGCCGAGACCGCGGCTGCCGCCCGCGATCATGAAGACCTTATCCTGTACGCCGAGCTGCATAGCGATGCCTCTGTTATTTGCCGAAGCGCGAACCGTAACATACCATTCACGCACACATTCATCCGCTGCGCTGTACGTCCATCAATGCGCCCTAATGCTTTCGACGAAAAAAATGTCTCCGTTAAAAAAATTACTCGTCCGCCTCGGTCTTAAAACCGCGGAAAAAAAAGATCGGACCGAGGACAACTATTCTCAGCTCGAGCTGTTGCAAAAGCGTCATAGTTTTATCGAGGTTAAATTCTCCCGAATCGAGCGCGCCTTTCAGAGCATGATTCTGGAATTGCATCCGGACGATAGTTATCTGCTGATCGATGAGTTTTATCCTGCCGACGGACGCGATGAATTGCTCGAAGGCGA
>CBFHCK010000273.1:0-3879 GCA_965653955.1 uncultured Spongiibacteraceae bacterium | reverse complement strand
CAATGCCGATTCCAGCGACGTTTTCGATGGGACTCCGCAGCGGTAATTGTGCGAGGTATGCGTGATAATCCGAGTATGTTTCAGTGAATGCCTTTACGGCATCGAAATAATCATGATCGCGCGGGAGCGGAATAGACAGCTCGGAGAGACAGCCTGAGGTCGGCTGCGCACGGTGTGCTTTTTTCTTGCGCTGCGCTTTCTTTCGCGACGGAAAGGTTGCCCTGCGATTGTTTAACGGCAACATCGAAAACGTCGTGCGATCTTCCGAAGTGATTATCGTTGTGAAATTTGTGTGCGTTGAATCCATTGCGTATTACCTCCGGGCGGTTGTCTTGCAGGAATAGAACCCGGCGTACTGGGTACGCCGAGCTCAACCGATAACCTGATCTACGCCAGGACGGATTTCGTCGACGATTTCTTTTTCGTGTCGCCTATATCGCTCATTTCATTTGCCGCATTTTGAGTGGTGCTTTTAAGCACGTCGGTTAATTGATCTTTCGTTTCACCGAACAAATTCATCCATGCTTTGCTGTCATCGAGCACCTTTTTGATGAGCTCGCCACTTTGCGATATCGAATCGGCAGTGAATTTCTGCACCGAATCGAAATCGCGAAGATTACTGAGCGCACGCATCTGTTTGATGCCAACACTGCTGTAATAATTTGCCGAATCGAGATTCAGACGAGTCCCCTGCTCCAACTTATCGACCAGCACGCGATTGATGTCGCTAGCAGAAGCCAACAGCCCATCAGTCTTGCCTTTTAACGATTCCACCATATTCATATTCACTCCTTCGACTCATCAGTCTGAAAATTTCATCGCACGCTGAACGTGCAAAACATTGAATAGCCATCGCCAAGATCGGCGAAGACCTAGCAACAGCGACCATTGGTCGCACCAATTAACCCATAACATTATGAAGAAATGACGAACAACACGTTGCAGTGCAAACACCGAAACGCTTCATCATTTATTTGTGTTTTTTTGATGGTGCTGAGTACAGCTAAAGGGCAGGCAAGCAAAAGCGAGGGCGCAGTGTAACTCCTTTTTCAAACGAGTCGACGCTCGAAATTATAAAAGTTTCTGTTATGCATACACTGCTTTGATATATAGAGCGAATAACGGCTCAGTCTGAGCAGTCGCAGCAATCCATCGATCCGCTTGTGAAGGGCGCTTTAAGCGTCTGGTAAACTACGCGCCTCGCCACTGCGTGCGCATTTAGAGGTTGTCATGTCGCAGATAAACGAAATGGTCCGCCAGCATTTGGACCACCTTGAGCCCCATCGCGTGTTGAGCGTTGCGGAGCAATCCGTGCAAAAAGAGCGGGTTAAACGTCTGCTGCGTGAAAAAGACGCGGTCCTGGTCGCGCACTATTACACCGACCCCGTGCTGCAGGAGCTGGCGGAGGAAACGGGCGGATGTGTCTCGGATTCTCTGGAAATGGCTCGCTTCGGACATGCGCACGACGCGAGCACCCTAATCGTTGCCGGCGTTCGCTTCATGGGTGAAACGGCAAAAATTCTGTCGCCAGAAAAGCGCGTGCTGATGCCGACGCTCGAAGCCACGTGCTCACTCGATATCGGCTGCCCCGCCGATGAATTCGCCGCATTCTGCGACCAACATCCGGACCGCACCGTGGTCGTCTATGCCAACACATCAGCCGCCGTTAAAGCCCGCGCCGATTGGGTGGTAACGTCCAGCATCGCATTGCCGATCGTCGAGCATCTCGATGCACGCGGCGAAAAAATTCTTTGGGCGCCCGATAAATATCTCGGCGATTATGTGCGCCGCTCGACCGGCGCCGATATGATCCTGTGGGACGGCTCATGCATCGTGCATGAGGAGTTCAAAGCCAAGGGCATTCACGATCTGAAGAATATCTACCCGGACGCCGCCGTTCTTGTGCATCCGGAATCACCGGCGCCGGTGGTCGATCTAGCCGATAGCGTTGGCTCAACGTCGCAGATCATCGAAGCAGCCCGCACGCTGCCGAACAAACAATTCATCGTCGCTACCGATCAGGGCATCTTCTACAAACTGCAACAGCAAGTACCCGACAAGGAATTCATCATCGCGCCAACGGCCGGCAGCGGTGCGACCTGTCGCAGCTGCGCGCATTGCCCGTGGATGGCGATGAATGCACTCGACAATTTGGCCGATTCGCTGGAGTACGGCACCAACGAAATTTTCGTCGATCCGGCCATTGGCGCGCGCGCGATGATTCCGCTGAAACGGATGCTGGATTTCGCTGCCGAGCGCAAACGCAAACAGACCGGTAATGCATAAAAACTCAAACCTGCCCTCGAACCGTACCGAAAATAAAAAAGGCGAGCCAAATGGCTCGCCTTTTTTGTAGTCGTCACACTTAATTCTGTAGTTTCAAATACTGGTTCACACCGAGCGCCACTAACGTGCAAAGCGCGGCCGACAACAAATACACGCCGACAAACGCCAGCCCGAAATGCGCGCACAGACCGAGCGCTACGACCGGCGCGAACGCGGCGCCGATCAACCACGCCAGATCCGATGTCAGCGCCGCACCGGTATAGCGATATTTCGAACCGAAATTCGCTGTGACCGAACCGGCCGCCTGGCCATACGACAACCCGAGCAGCACGAAGCCGATCAGTACGAACACATCCTGGCCGGTCGTGCCCGACGCCAGTAGCGTTGCCGCAAAGCCGCTGAATACGGCAATTGCCGCCGCCAGAGCCGCCAGCGTTAACGTGCGACCGAAGCGATCAGCAATCCATCCCGATATCACAATCGCTATCGCAGCAAGAAAAGCACCCCCGATTTGCACTGCGAGGAATTGGTTCACCGACTGATCGGAGAACAGCAAAATCCACGACAGCGGGAAAATAGTCACGATATGAAACAGCGCGTAACTCGCGAGTGCCGCAGCGGCGCCGATGATCACATGACGACCTTTTTGCTGAGCCAGTTCGACGACGCTGGTAGGTTCGAGCTCATGCTCGCCGAGCTCGCGTTCGTATTCGTGCGTCAGCACCAGACGCAACCGCGCGAACAGCGCGACAACGTTGATCGCGAAGGCTGCAAAGAACGGATAGCGCCACCCCCAGCCGAGAAAATCCGCTTGCGATAAATTGCTATTCAGATAAGCGAACAAACCGGCCGCAATCACGAAACCGGCGGGTGCTCCGAGTTGACCCAGCATCGCGTACCAGCCACGACGATTTTCAGGCGCGTTCAACGCCAGCAGCGAGGGCAAACCATCCCACGAGCCACCCAGCGCCAGACCCTGACCGATGCGGAAAATCGTCAGCAGCACGATCGCGAACATGCCGATTTTTTCGTAACCGGGCAGGAATGCCATACCGCAGGTGCTGGTGCCGAGCAGAAACAACGAGACGGTCAGCTTGGTGCCGCGATCCCAGCGGCGCTGGATCCACATCGAGACGATTGTGCCGAAGGGACGTGCAACGAACGCTAGCGCAAAGATCGCGAATGACCATAGCGTGCCCTCAAGGCGCGGCAGGAATGGAAAAAAGACGTGCGGAAACACCATCGCCGCCGCGATACCGAACACGAAAAAGTCGAAATATTCAGAAGCTCGCCCGATCACCACGCCCACTGCAATTTCGCTGGGCGCCACGTCGGCGTCAGCACTTTGGCCGTGATGGTGAATATGTCTATCGAGGTACTGCGCGTTTTGCATGGCTCTACTCCGGTCGATTGAGGAGATAGCTGACATGGTCGCCGAACCCACTATGTCGAGAGGGGCGGCCCTTGCCTTAGCATTATTATCTGAGGGCGACGATAGGACAAAACGTCCAATCGACGTATTCGTACAATAGCATTAAAGTGCGCGTCACCGTCCGCATCTATTTACCGTTCTTCAGGTGCGGTTCTTCCCCG
>CBFHCK010000272.1:0-3894 GCA_965653955.1 uncultured Spongiibacteraceae bacterium | reverse complement strand
ACATAATCAGTAAAAGCATTAACGCGTTGAGAATAAATATGACTGCAGATGAAAGATTGTGGAATCCGCCACCGCGCCCCGACTGGTTGCAACGCTTTAACGATGAAGCGCGCGGTATGGATTTCGCCTCGTTAATACCGCTCGATCCGCAGGAAATGATCGAAACCGCGCAGCGCAATACCGGTTTCGATGATTTCGGCACCGATGCGTGGCGCGAGCCGTATCGGGTATTTGTTAAAGCGTTGAATGAAGAGGCCGGTCTGCATCCATTCGGCCGCTTGATGGCGCGTCAGGATGTGCTGATCTGGCTCGAAGCGTTGCTCGGTGTGCAGGCGGCATTCAATCGGCATCCTGAAATCGATGATGAAATCATCGAAGCCCCGGTGATTATTGTCGGGTTACCGCGCTCGGGCACATCGATTCTGTTTGAAATTTTGTCGCAGGATACGCAATTCGGATCGCCACGCCAGTGGGAAATGATGTTCCCGTATCCGCCACCCGAGCGTGGCACTTATGAAACCGATCCGCGCATCGAAAAATGCCAGCATTTGGTGACGCAATGGAATCGCGTGACACCGACCTACGCCACAATGCATGAAATGGATGCGCGTCTGCCGAACGAATGTATCGTCGCGCAGGCCTGCACATTCGTCAGCGAAATGTTGCCGGGCCTGTATCAGGTGCCGAGTTACATGGAGTGGTTAATCAAAAATGCCAACTGGGATTTTCCGTATCAGTTTTATCGGCGCATGTCGAAACTGTGGCAGTGGAAAAATCCGCGCAAGCACTGGTTGCTGAAAGCACCGTCGCATCTTAATTATCTGCCGACATTGTTTAAGGCATTTCCCGATGCCCGACTGGTGATGACCCACCGCGACCCGATCAAGGCGCAGGCATCAGTGACGAGTCTGCAAGGGACGATTTATTGGCAGCGCAGCGATAAACCGCTTGAAGTCGAGGCGTTCGAAACTTTATTCGATCCCGCGGCAATGGGCGCGAAACTCGATCGCATCATCGATTGGATCGAAAGCGGAGCTATTCCTCGCGAGAAAATATTCAATGTGCAGTATCGCGATTTAGTGCAGCAGCCAATCAGCACCGTTGGCAATCTGTATCGACAGGCAGGGTTGGATTATTCGAGCGACACCGGGCGACGCATCCAAAATTATCTCGCGCAGAAGCCGCAGGGTAAGTTTGGAAAACATCATTACAGCGCGGGCGAGCAGGAAGACATCCAGCGTAAACGCGAATTCTTTCAACGCTACCAGCGCTATTTCGGCGTGGTTGATGAGGCTTAATGATTTAAAACGGAGTAAAGCTTTAGTACGACGATTACTTAATTTTGCGTCCGCGTTTTTGCTTTGCTGTAATTCTTTTGCACGCGAACATAGAGCTGATTGCCGCGTTTCGGGCCGCTGGTAATGGTGCCGTCTGCCGGCACCTCTTGTTCCGGCGCCCCTTGTTGCGGCACCTCTTGTTGCGGCAATAAAGGAATCCAACTGCCAAGGTCGCCAGCAACGGTGTTGCCAAAAACACGGCGTTGCTGATTTTCTTCTTTTGTATAACCGACGGTGATGATCGCTTTGCGGCTCGGCGCGCGCACCTGCAATGTGATCGATTGCAGTAACGTCGGCTTTTCTTCGATGTCGATCAACCATCCGCGGTATGGGGCGCCGGCGCCAAATCCGCTGACACGTTGCGAAAGCTGACTGTAATCCAGCGCGACTAATGCACCCTCAACGGTATCGATGGTGTAACCATTATTAGTGGTGGTGGAGTAGGTGATCGTTCCGGGCGTTTCATCAGCCGGCGGTTGTTCCCGAATGGTAAGGCGTAATGCTGCCGGTGTGGGATCGAGCTTGACCAGCACCGCACCAATTTCGTCGAGCTGCTGTTTGCTGCCGACGACGACGAGGCGTTGCTGAACCAGATCGACGCGAATTTTATCGCCATACGTTTGCCGCAACGTATCGACCACTTCCTGTGGGTTCGGCGTGGTGAGTTCGAACACGCGGGCATCGGCCAGCGCTGTGCCGATATGGGTGATGAGCAATAGTGAAAAAATAATTCGCATTAATTTTTTCATCGCCGCCATTCCTAAATGTTTTCGGAAACGTCACATGTTATAGATGCAATAAACGCAGTTCTGGATCGTCGATACTGCGGTGCCATAATTCATCGAACTGCGCGGCATAGTTTTCTGCCAACGGGCGATTGTGATAATCCGCCCACGCTTTTTCCGGCTCGCGCAACGAATAACACAGCACGCCGGTATCGTCCGCAATCAGAAAGTTCTCTGCAATCGCTTCGGGTGCGCAATCGGCGCGGCGTAATTGAATCGTCGTGCTTAACTTGCGCGCCAGTTCGAGCGCTCGATGACCGCGTTGTGCAACGGGCTTTGCGTGAACGACGAGCAATCGAATGTCGCTGTAACGGCTGCGGCGCGCAAGCTGCGATAACGCATCGACAAAATCAGCGTTATCGAAAATCTCGGGATCGAGTTCATTCGATAACACGCGCAAAGTGCGTTTGCTTTGTTGAGTCAGCTCGAGGGCTGTGGTGCGACGATCGTGCACATTGAAACGTCCACCGTCCTGTCCGAGCATTCGATTTTTGCGCAGAACCAAGCGCATCGTTCGATGAGGTATCGCTGCGTCGAGAAATTCCGGGCCTTCCGCAGCGAAACCCAATCGTTCGTAAAAGGTCAGCGCGTGTGTTTGCGCATGGAGAAATAATTCGCGTCGTTTTTGTTCGCGCGCATACTCGATGATCGATTGCAGCAGCGCGGTACCGACGCCGTGTCTGCGGCTGCGAATCAGTACCGCCATGCGCCCGGTATGGCCATCATGCAACATGCGCGCGGTGCCGACGGGATAGTCATCGAGCAGCGCAAGCCAATGCATCGCCGCTTCATCGTTGCCATCCCATTCGAGCTCCTGCGATACGCCTTGCTCCTCGATAAAAACACGACGGCGAATTTCGGCGAGAACGTCGCGATCGCGATTCCAATCGGCACGGCGAATTTCAATCATCGTCGAATACCAGCGTTCCTTGGTTGAGCAATGCAAACAGTAACTGCAATACCGCAGGCGATTTCAGCATATCCGTATCGGCGGAAATACTCATCTGCGCACAAAGTTGCTCGACGAAAGCAATGATTTCCTTATCGCCCACGAATGCTTCGCCATCCGCAAACAGCGTGATGCCGCGTGCGTTGCGAACAAAAGCCATTCGACTGGCGGGGTTACGTAGCAGTAATGAACCTGCGCTGAGTTGCGTTTGCAATTGTTTTGCGGTGATCGGGCGTTGCGGCGGAGATACGTGATCCGGATATTTTGGCGTGGTGCTGTGGCGACCGAACCAGTGCTGAAACCGATCGGCGTCGAGTAATTTTTCGGTCGCCATTCGATGCAGACGATCGAGATCGGCGGCAGCGATTTCGCCAGCATGTTGCGACAGCGCGCGTTGTGTATCAGTGAATCGATCGTCGTCGTTGAGGTTCGAGAGAATGTCGTCGCAGAAATGCGCGAGCAATTCGCTGCGCGCCGGTGCACGAAAGCCAATTGAATACGTCATGCAATCGGTGCCCACCGCAACGCCGTTATGCGCGTAGCGCGGCGGTAGATAAAGAATGTCGCCGGGTTCGAGCAGCCACTCTTGCTCGGCGCTGAAATCCTGTAGCAGCCGTAATTCGTCGTGCGGCAGGAGCGGGGTGGTGTGATCGCAAACCGCGCCCACCTGCCATAACCGTTTGCCGAGTCCTTGGATCAGGAATACATCGTACTGATCGAAGTGCGCACCGACGCCGCCGCCATCCGCCGCGTAGCTGACCATCACGTCGTCGATGCGCCAGTCGGGTATGAACCGAAATGCATCGAGCAGGTCGGCAACTTC
>CBFHCK010000271.1:0-3947 GCA_965653955.1 uncultured Spongiibacteraceae bacterium | reverse complement strand
GTTACACACCAGATATTTCTGCTTCGGCGCATCCGGCCCCATCGGCACCAACGACCATTTGACGCCGGTCGGGAAACCCGCGCCGCCGCGGCCGCGCAGGTTCGAATCTTTTACCACCTGCGTAACATCCGCCGGCGCCATTGTGGTCAGCGCTTTGCGCAGCGCCGCGTAACCGTCGAGCGCTTCATACGCTTTCAGATCGAGCAGCGGCTCGTTACCGAGACGATAGGTGAGCGGTTTGGTTTCCGCGCTCATGCGTATTGCTCCAACAATTTGTCGACATCGGCCGGGGCGATATTGAAATGCGTGTCTTCGTCGATCATCAACACCGGGCCTTTATCGCAGGCGCCGAGACAGCAAATCGGCAGCAGTGTGAAACGGTTATCCGACGTCGTTTGGCCGGGCTGAATACCGAGGCGCTGCTTGATTGCCGCCATTGTTTCCTCGTAACCGGTCAGGAAGCAGCCAATCGAATCGCAGACGACGATCACATGGCGACCCACCGGCTGGCGAAAAATCATGTTGTAGAACGTCGCGACGCCTTCGACGTCGGTCGCCGGAATACCGAGCACCGCGGCGATCGCGTAAATGGCGCCGTCCGGCACCCAGCCGTGGCGCTTCTGCACGACTTTCAACGCATCGATCGACGCCGCGCGCGGGTCGGCGTAATGCGTAATGTCGTGCTCGATCGCGGCCCGGTCTTCCGGGTGCAGTTCGAACACGGGGCGATCGCTGGTAATTACGTTTATGCTCATCGCTGTCTGTTTCTGCGCTCTAAATCTAAATGTCGGCTCAACGGTCGACGTCGGCCATCACGAAATCGATACTCGCCAGATAGGCGATCAAATCCGCCACCATGCTGCCGTTAATTACCGACGGAATCTGCTGCAAGTGCGGGAAACTCGGCGTCCGGATACGGGTGCGATAGCTCATCGTGTTGTTGTCGGACGTCAGGTAATAGCTGTTGATACCTTTGGTCGCTTCGATCAACTGACTCGATTCCCCGGCCGGCATCACCGGGCCCCAGGTCACGCTAAGGAAGTGCGTGATCAGCGTTTCGATGTGCTGCAACGTCTGCTCTTTCGGCGGCGGTGTGGTCAGCGGATGGTCGGCTTTATACGGACCTTCCGGCATGTTGTTCAGGCACTGCTCGATGATGCGCAGGCTTTGACGCATCTCTTCGATACGCACGGTGGCGCGATCGTACGCATCGCCGTTATGCGCAATCGGTACTTCGAAATCGAAATTCTGGTAACCGGAATAAGGACGCGCTTTGCGCAAATCGTAATTGAGGCCGGTCGCTCGCAGGTTCGGACCAGTGACGCCCCAATCGAGCGCCGCTTTGGTGTCGTACTGCGCAACATTGATTGCGCGAGCGCGCAGGATGCCGTTTTGCATGGCCGCCTTTTCGTACTCGACCAACCGCTTGGGCATCCAGTCGAGGAATTCGCGTACCAGCTTTTCCCAGCCGCGCGGCAGATCATGCGCGACGCCGCCGATCCGATACCACGCCGGATGCATGCGAAACCCGGTGACCGCTTCGATCACGTCGTACGCTTTCATCCGATCGGTAAAAATGAAGAACACCGGCGACATACCGCCGAAGTCCTGGATGTAGGTACCGAGGAACAGTAAGTGGCTGGAGATGCGGAAGAACTCCGCCATCATCACGCGTATCACTTCGACGCGCGACGGCACGGTGATACCGGCAAGCTTTTCGACCGCGAGAACGTACGGCAAGTTATTCATCACACCGCCGAGATAATCGATGCGGTCGGTGTAAGGAATGTAACTGTGCCATGACTGGCGCTCGGCCATTTTCTCGGCGCCGCGATGGTGATAGCCGATGTCGGGCACGCAATCGACGATCTCTTCGCCATCCAACTGCAACACGATGCGGAATGCACCGTGTGCGCTCGGGTGGTTCGGGCCGAGATTCAGGAACATGAAATCTTCGTTCGCGGTGCTGCGCTTCATGCCCCACTCTTCGGGCTTGAACAGTAGCGCTTCCTGCTCGGCATCCTGACGCGCGACGCTGAGTGCAAACGGATCGAACTCGGTCGCGCGCGCTGGATAATCTTTGCGCAGCGGATGGCCCTGCCAGGTACGCGGCAACATGATGCGTTGCAGATTCGGGTGACCGTCGAACACGACACCAAACAGATCCCACACTTCGCGCTCGTACCAATTCGCATTTGGCCAAATTGGGATCGCGGTCGGCATATGCAGATCGTCGGCGCTCAACGCGACCTTGATACGCACGTCGGAATTTCGTTCGATCGAGAGCAGATGGTAAAAGACAGTGAAATCAGCGGCGGGCAAACCGTGGCGATGCTTGCGCATGCGCTCGTCCATCGCGCTGAGATCGAGCAACATGACATACGGACGCGGCACACTGCGCAGGAATTTCAATACGTCGAGAATTTGCGCGCGTGCCACCCAAAGCGTCGGCACATCGTCTTTGGTCGGCTGATACTGCAGCGCGGTTTCGCCGAAGCGCGCGCGCAATTCACGCACCACCTCGAACTCGGCGCCGGGCAAAGAAGTTGTGTTAGTCGCTGCTTCAGCCATTGGTTTCTTCGTTCTGCTTAATCAGTGATTGCGACGCGATGAATTAAATCTGGTCCGGCGTACGCAGCGTAGTCGCGATGATGCGCTCATCATTTTTTGCATCGCGCTGCGAAGGCATTTTGGCGCGATAGACACCTTGATCGCCCACTACCCACGACAGCGGGCGCCGCTCCTGGCCGATCGATTCCTGCAGCAACATCAAACCTTGCAAAAACGCTTCGGGACGTGGCGGGCAGCCGGGAATGTACACATCGACCGGCAGAAACTTATCGACGCCCTGAACGACCGAGTAGATGTCGTACATGCCGCCCGAGTTGGCGCACGCACCCATCGAAATAACCCATTTCGGCTCGAGCAGTTGTTCGTACAACCGCTGGATAACCGGAGCCATCTTGATGAACGGGGTGCCGGCGATCACCATGAAATCCGCCTGGCGCGGCGATGCGCGAATAACTTCGGCACCGAAGCGGGCAACATCATGCGGCGCGGTAAACGCGGTCGCCATCTCGACATAACAGCAGGAGAGACCGAAGTTATACGGCCACAATGAATTCTTTCGGCTCCAGTTCACCGCCGAGTGCAGAACCTTTTCGAGCTTGCCGACGAAAATATTCTTATGCACCTGCTCTTCGAGCGGATCCTGCACGGTTTCGCGCTTCTGCATCGGATAATCGGCAGCATTCGGATCGATACGGGTGAGCGTATATTCCATCGTACTCTCTCAGATTTTGCTCAGAAATTGCTCAAAAGTTGCTTAAATTGCATAACGCGCATTCGACGCGCCCGTCCACGCAAAAAACGATTAACGATCTGCGCGCTGCTCTTGCGCGTGCTTAATCTCTCGACGCTTACGAGCTTCGGGCGCCCAGTCGAGCGCGCCAAGGCGCCACAGATAGACCAAACCCGCAAGCAGCACAAAAACAAAGATCGTAACTTCAATGAAGCCCATCCAGCCGGCCTCGCGCACAGAAACAGCCCATGCGTATAAAAAAAGTGCCTCGACATCGAAAATGACGAAGAACATCGCGACAAGATAAAACTTGGCTGAAAAACGAAGGTGAGCACCACCCGAGGAAACGACGCCCGATTCGAACGGCTCGTTTTTAGCGCGACCCCAGTCGCGACCACCGGCAATGTAGGAGACGAGTAACATGAGGCCGCACAAACCGGCGACACTCAGCAAATAAATGGCAAAAGGCCAGTCGTGAGCAAACGTTGCTGCAGTCGACGACACGCTTGGGTCCCCTGGGCGGAAAATAACGGTGGAAGGCGGCAAGTCGAGGCAAAGTTGGAACACCATTGTCCCTCTTCGCGCGGCGTGAATGATACGCCAGTCCTCCAAGAATTGTAAATTTCCGTAACAAAAATAATGAGAT
>CBFHCK010000270.1:0-3950 GCA_965653955.1 uncultured Spongiibacteraceae bacterium | reverse complement strand
ATTTTCCGCCCGCAGCGAAGCTGACGCTATTTGGCAAGCTAGACCCCGCTAAGGCCTCGCCTCAGGAGCTGCGCGGTCAGGAGGTGTTTTTTGGTAAAGGCCAGTGCGCTAGCTGCCACATGCCGCCGTATTACACCGACAACTCGATGCATAACCTGAAGACCGAACGTTTCTTCAATCCGCGTAATATTCTCGGCCGTCTCGCCAGTGCGGACGGGCCGATCAAAACCTTCCCGCTGCGCGGAATCAAGGAAACGCCGCCTTATCTGCACGACGGCCGTCTACTGACGCTCGATGACACCGTGGAGTTCTTCAATCTCGTGCTCGGCACTCAACTGACCGACGATGAGAAGAAGGATCTGGTGGTGTTTTTACACACGCTTTAATTGCCTCGGAGGCTGCGGTTAGCGCCGCAGCCTTGCCTTATCTCAAGCCGCAAGTTCGGTTACAATCCCGCCCCTTTCATATTCCGAACCCGGCTCAACGATGCTAGAAGTCAATCCCCTCCGCAATGCCATCAAAGATTACGCCGAGCGCACCGACGTGCTCAGGGGGTATCTTTGACTACGCCAACAAGAAAGAACGCCTGACCGAAGTCGAGCTTGAGCTCGGCGAGCCGAGCGTGTGGGATAACCCGAAACGTGCGCAGGAGCTCGGCAAGGAGCGCGCATCGCTCGAAGCGGTTGTGAAAACCATCGAAACGATGGATGGCGGTTTGGTCGACGCGAGCGAATTGCTAGATATGGCAGTCGCCGAGGACGATCAGGACACCGCCGACGCCGTTGCACACGATCTCGATAAACTCGGCAACCAACTCGAATTGCTCGAATTTCGTCGGATGTTTTCCGGCGAGATGGATGCCAATAATGCGTATCTCGATATTCAATCCGGCTCAGGTGGCACCGAGGCGCAGGATTGGGCCAGCATGTTATTGCGCATGTATTTGCGCTGGTGCGAAGACAAAGGCTTCAAAGCCGAAGTTGTCGAAGTTACCGATGGCGAAGTCGCCGGCATTAAAGGCGCGACGATTTACGTGCAGGGCGATTACGCATTCGGTTGGTTGCGCACAGAAATTGGCGTTCATCGCCTCGTTCGCAAATCGCCGTTCGATTCGGGTAACCGACGCCACACATCATTTTCCGCAGTGTTTGTATCGCCGGAAATCGATGACGACATCGAAATCGATATCAATCCCGCCGATGTGCGCACCGATACCTATCGCGCTTCGGGTGCCGGAGGTCAGCACATCAACAAAACCGATTCGGCGGTTCGCTTGACGCACATTCCGACCAATACCGTCGTGCAATGTCAGACCGAGCGCAGTCAGCATTCGAACCGCGATCGCGCGTGGAAAATGTTGCGCGCAAAACTTTACGAATTGGAAATGCAAAAACGCAATGCCGCCGCGCAGGCGCTCGAAGACACCAAATCCGATATCGGTTGGGGCAGTCAGATTCGCTCCTACGTGCTCGACGATTCTCGCGTCAAAGATTTGCGCACGAATGTGCAAACGAGCAATACCCAAGCCGTGCTCGACGGCGATCTCGATCAATTTATTGTCGCTTCCCTGAAACAGGGTTTGTGAAAACAAGCGCACAGCCAAAGGTTTTTTATCGATGAGTGACGAACAGAATCTCAATCCGCAAGACGACAATAAATTGATTGCGGAGCGCCGCGCGAAATTGAATGCGATTCGGCAGCAACGAAACGCGTTTCCGAATGCGTTTCGTCGCGACAGTTACGCCGAAGGTTTGCAGAAAGAACTCGGCGAAAAATCGAAGGAAGAGCTCGAACAATTAAATCGTCACGCGAAAGTGGCGGGGCGCATCATGGCGATGCGCGGTCCGTTCCTCGTATTGCAGGATATGACCGGACGTATTCAGGCATACGTCGATAAAAAACAATTGCCGGAAGTGACGCTCGCAGAAATCAAGACGTGGGACATCGGCGATATTATTGGCGGCGAAGGTCCGGTGCATAAATCGGGCAAGGGCGATCTGTACGTTTATCTCGAACAGGTACAACTGCTGACCAAATCGCTGCGTCCGCTGCCGGATAAATATCATGGTCTGCAGGATCAGGAAATTCGTTATCGCCAGCGTTATGTCGATCTGATCATGAACGACGAGGCGCGTCGTACGTTCCGCATTCGTTCGCAAATGATCGACGGCATTCGCGATTATCTGACCGACCGCGATTACCTCGAAGTCGAAACGCCGATGATGCAGGCGATTCCCGGCGGCGCCAGCGCGAAGCCATTCGAGACCTATCACAATGCGCTCGATCTCTCGATGTTCCTGCGCATTTCGCCGGAGCTGTATTTGAAACGGCTGGTTGTCGGTGGTTTCGAGCGCGTGTTCGAAATTAATCGCAATTTCCGCAATGAAGGTTTATCGACGCGCCACAATCCCGAATTCACGATGATCGAGTTTTATCAGGCATATGCCGATTACAACGATCTGATGGATTTAACCGAAGATATGCTGCGCTATCTCGCGACCCGCATTCTCGGTAAAACGCTGCTCGATTATCAGGGCAAACAATTCGATTTCGGCAAACCGTTTACGCGTATGTCGGTGTTCGATTCGATTCTGCATTTCAATCCAGAGATCAGCGCAGACGAGTTACGGACGATGGCCGGCGCGAAAGCTGTCGCAGAAAAGCTGACAATTCAGGTGAAGGAAACTTGGGGCCTCGGAAAAATTCATATCGAAATTTTCGAAGCCACTGTCGAACATCGTCTCGAACAGCCGACGTTCATCACGCAATATCCAACCGAAGTATCGCCGCTGGCGCGTCGCAACGATAACGATCCATTCGTTACCGATCGTTTCGAGTTTTTCATCGGCGGCCGCGAGATTGCGAACGGTTTCTCCGAGTTGAACGATGCCGAAGATCAAGCCGAACGCTTCCAGCATCAGGTCAAGGAAAAAGAAGCGGGCGATGATGAAGCGATGTATTACGACGCGGATTACGTGACGGCACTCGAATACGGTTTGCCACCTACCGCGGGCGAAGGCATTGGCATCGACCGTTTGGTGATGCTGTTTACCGATTCGCCGTCTATTCGCGATGTGTTGTTGTTTCCGCACATGCGGCCGTTGTGAGCTTTACGAGAAAACGAGAAAAAAGCCGGCAATCGCCGGCTTTTTTATTTCATAGCTTTTAGAATTTTTTACGCGCGGGCCGCGAATTTTTTCCACCGCGACTTTTGTTTGTAGGGTTGCCATTGCTACGTGTCGGGCTGCGATCGCCGCGTGGAGGTAATCCCGTGTGTTGCGTGAAAAATGGTTTTGATTTTTTATCGCCGACTGCCGCACCGGTTGTGCCGGGTTGAGTCTTTGTCGATTGCCAGTTCGCGGGCTGCCGCGGCGGAATCAATTGTTTTTTTCCGTAGCCGATTAAATCTGCCCGGCCCATTTTCTGTAGCGTTTCGCGCAGCAGCGGCCAATTTTCCGGATCGTGATAACGCAGAAATGCTTTATGCAGGCGACGCTGGCGCAAGCCTTTCGCAGTGAACACTTTTTCGCTGTCGCGGCTGATCTTATGCAGCGGATCTTTTTCCGAGTAGTACATTGCAGTCGCATTCGCCATCGGCGACGGATAAAACGTCTGCACCTGATCCGCGCGAAAACCATTGGTTTTCAGCCATAGCGCGAGGTTCATCATGTCTTGATCGGTGGTGCCGGGGTGCGCGGCGATGAAATATGGAATCAGGAATTGCTCTTTGCCGGCTTGCTTCGAAAATTTATCGAACATCGCTTTGAATTTATCGTAGCTGCCGATGCCCGGCTTCATCATTTTCGATAACGGGCCGCCCTCGGTATGTTCTGGCGCAATTTTCAGATAACCGCCGACATGATGCGTGACGAGTTCGCGCACATATTCTGGTGTTTCGATGGCGAGGTCGTAGCGTAGACCCGATGCGATCAGTACTTTTTTGATACCAG
>CBFHCK010000269.1:0-3951 GCA_965653955.1 uncultured Spongiibacteraceae bacterium | reverse complement strand
CGATTACCAGGGCGACCTGCTGGAAATTGGCTTCAACGTTTCCTACCTGCTCGACGTTCTCGGCGTGCTCAGTGAGCGCAGCGTCAAGCTCTCGTTGTCAGATGCCAACAGCTCGGTACTATTGGAGGAAGCGGAGGCCGGCGATTCGGTTTATGTCGTCATGCCGATGCGCCTGTAATCCTCGTCCTTCCTTTATATGGTCATTCGGCGGCTTCAGATTACGCATGTCCGTAATCTGAGCCGCGTCTCCCTCGCCCAGCTCAATCGCATCAATGTTTTCTACGGCGCCAACGGCAGTGGTAAGACCTCTCTGCTGGAGGCGGTGCATTTGTTGCTGGTTGGACGATCGTTCCGTCTATCTCAAGTTAAGCCCATCATTCAGGATGGCGAAGCCGAAAGCGTGATTTTCGCGGAGCTGCAGGATGAAGCTTCGAACATCACAACACTGGGTATGCAACGGCAACGCGATGGTACCAAACCCACGGTATTGCTGAATCGCCACCCTGTAAGCTCGTTGGCGAAACTGGTACATATCGCTCCGGTGCAGGTTTTTTCGTCCGATACGTTCGAAATACTGATGGGCGGCCCAAGCCGGCGTCGTCAATTCATTGATTGGGGTTTGTTCCACGTGGAACCGTCCTTTTATCCGGCTTGGCGACTAGCTCAGCGAGCGCTTAAACAACGCAATACGCTGTTGCGGCATGGTAAAATCGCGCGCGATCAGTTGGCTCTATGGACGCGGGAATACGCGCGTCATGGCGAGCAGATCGATGCGATGCGGCGGGCATATATGGCCCAATTCATAGCGGCGGTTCAGCCCATTCTTGTGGAGCTGTCGCCTGCTTTGGAGGATCTACACATCTCGTATCACCAGGGATGGAACAAAGATCTAAGTTTGAGCGAGGCGCTTGAGCAATCGATCGAGGGCGATATCGCGCAAGGCGTCACCCGGGCTGGCCCGCATCGGGCAGAGTTGCGCATCCAATCCGGCGCTGCACTCGCTAGTGATGCTTTGTCGCGCGGCCAACAAAAGGCGTTAGTGGCGGGTTTGCACCTGGCGCAGGCGGAATTGCTCCGCGAGCGCACTAATAAGACGAGCATATTTTTGATCGATGATCTCGGTGCCGAGTTAGACCGGGCGCACCGTCAGCGATTTTGTGCGATGTTGGAGCGCCTGGGCGTTCAAGTGCTGGCTACCAGCATCGAAAAGGAAGAGCTACGGGATAGCTGGCCGTCGGCCACTGCCGTACAAATGTTTCACGTGGAACGTGGCGAGATTTCGCCATGCTCTTCAATCAGGGGAATCGAATGAGCGACGAAAAGAACTACGACGCCTCCAGCATCACCGTACTCAAAGGGTTGGATGCCGTGCGCAAACGCCCTGGCATGTACATCGGCGATACCGATGACGGCACCGGCCTGCACCACATGGTGTTCGAGGTTGTCGACAACTCCATCGATGAAGCGCTCGCTGGTCATTGCTCAAAGATCACCGTCACGATTCACCCTGACGAATCAATCACCGTGACCGACAACGGTCGCGGTATTCCCACCGACATGCACGAGGAAGGCGTTTCCGCTGCCGAGGTCATCATGACTGTGCTGCACGCCGGCGGAAAATTCGACGACAACACCTATAAGGTATCGGGCGGCTTGCATGGCGTCGGGGTATCCGTCGTCAACGCGTTGTCCGAAGAGTTGAAGCTTACGATTCGTCGTGCCGGCAAGGTATACGAACAGATTTACCGCCACGGCGTACCGCAGGCGCCACTCTCGCCGATCGGCGATAGCGATCACACCGGAACAGAAATTCGCTTCAAGCCCTCCGCCGAAACGTTCACCAACATCGAATTCCACTTCGATTACCTCGCCAAGCGCCTGCGCGAACTGGCGTTCCTGAATTCGGGCGTTAACATCGATCTGATCGATGAGCGCTCGGCGCAGCGTGAAACCTTCAATTACGACGGCGGTTTGCGCGCTTTTGTCGAGTATCTGAACCAGAACAAGACGCCGATCAATAAAGTATTCCACTTCACCACCGAAGCAGAAGGCGTCGGCGTAGAAGTGGCGATGCAATGGAACGATGGCTTCCAGGAAGGCGTGTATTGCTACACCAACAACATTCCGCAGCGCGATGGCGGCACGCACATGGCGGGCTTTCGCGCAGCGCTGACCCGCTGCTTGAACAGCTACATCGAAGGCGAAGGGCTCGCCAAGAAAGAGAAGGTTTCGACAACCGGCGACGACGCGCGTGAAGGTTTAACCGCGATCGTATCGGTGAAGGTTCCCGATCCCAAGTTTTCGTCGCAAACCAAGGACAAGCTCGTGTCGTCCGAGGTGAAAACCGCCGTCGAACAAGCGATGGGCGAAAAGCTTTCCGAGTTCCTGCTCGAATTCCCGCAGGACGCCAAAATCATCGTCGGCAAGATGCTCGATGCAGCCCGCGCGCGTGAAGCTGCGCGTAAAGCGCGCGAAATGACCCGTCGCAAAGGCGCATTGGACATTGCTGGCCTACCCGGCAAGCTCGCCGATTGCCAGGAAAAAGACCCGGCGTTATCCGAGATCTATCTCGTCGAGGGTGATTCCGCAGGTGGCTCCGCGAAACAAGGCCGCGATCGCCGGACTCAGGCGATTCTGCCGCTCAAGGGCAAGATCCTGAACGTCGAAAAAGCCCGCTTCGACAAAATGATATCGTCGGCTGAAGTCGGCACCGTGGTCACCGCACTGGGCTGCGGCATCGGTAAAGACGAATTCAACATCGATAAGTTGCGCTACCACAGCATCATCATCATGACCGACGCGGACGTCGATGGCTCGCACATCCGCACCCTGCTTCTCACGTTCTTCTTCCGGCAGATGTCGCAACTGATCGAGCGCGGGCACATCTACATTGCTCAGCCGCCGTTGTACAAGATTGCCAAGGGCAAGCAACACCAATACTTGAAAGACGACGAAGCCCTCGCGCAGTATCTGACGCAATCCGCGCTTGAAGATGCGGCACTGCATGTCAACGCTGAAGCTCCGCCGATCAGCGGCACCGCGCTGGAAGATCTGGTCAAAGACTACCGAACTGTACTAAGCCGCATCGATCGCCTGTCACGCCTCTACCCTGCCGCCGCGCTACAGCAAATGGTGTACATGGCGCCCCTGCCAGCGGCTGACCTGAGCGATCGGGCGCTGGTTGAAAACTGGCTTCACGATTTGTCGACCCGGCTGCAATTGACCGTAGCGACCGACCGCGGCAGTCGCTTCGAAGTCTCCATCGAAGAGGACACCGAGCGTCATTTATTCCTGCCGGCTGTCCATGTAATCTCGCACGGTGTAAGTGCACACTATCGCTTCGCGCATGATTTCTTCAGCTCTGGCGATTATCAGCAGCTAATTCGTCTCGGTACTCGACTGAACGATTTGATCGAAGAAGGCGGCTATGTGCGCCGCGGCGAAAAAGTTCAGCCAGTATCAAGCTTCGCAGAGGCATTGACGTGGTTGATGGCGCAAGCCGAGCGCGGCTACACGATCCAGCGCTATAAAGGGCTCGGCGAAATGAACCCAGATCAGCTCTGGGAAACCACCATGGACCCCAACGTGCGCCGCATGCTGCAGGTCCGTGTAGAAGACGCGATCGCGGCCGATCAAATATTCACCTGCCTGATGGGCGATGCGGTCGAACCACGCCGTGACTTCATTGAAGAGAATGCGTTGAAAGTGGCCAATCTGGATATTTGATGTCGTCGGATGTAGGTGCGCGAAATTAAGCGCACCTACAGATGATGTCTGTCGATTCTCACCTTCGTTGAAATTTCGTCTTAAATTCGTGAAATGAAATCTCGAACCAAAATGAAACGGCCTTACGGTCGTGTTTTTTTTGTGGGCAACACCCAGGGTTAATTTATAGAAGAAATATATTTAAAAAAAACATTAAAAAAAAAACAGAAAGGGGAGAAAAATTTA
>CBFHCK010000268.1:0-3967 GCA_965653955.1 uncultured Spongiibacteraceae bacterium | reverse complement strand
GCGTCATGATCAAATGGTCCTGATCTGCATTCACGCGTAGATCGGTGTGCTGCAATCGCAGTGAAGGAACCGGCTTCTGTTCTTTGCATTTCTTCACCGCTTCCATCAGCAAGCGATGTATTTCGAGACTGCGCAATTCGGTGGATTCGCTTTGCTGCAATTTGCGTAGCAGATTGCTCATTCTTCCGACCGAATTATCGATGGTGCGAATGGCATCTTCGATAAACGCCGGGTTCTCCCGATGCTTAGCCGCGTTCTCGACCACCAAGGCTTGTTGTGCGATCAGGTTTTTTAAATCATGCATGATGAAAGCGGTGAGCTTATTAAACGCTTCGAACTGACGCGATTCCGCCAGCATTTCCGCAGCTTCATGGCGATCGAGATACGATGCTATTTGGCGCCCTACGATTTTTAATAAATCCAGGTCTTCCCAAGTCAACGAATCGTCGTGCTCGGGCGCGGTCAGAATCATGAATCCGAGTAAACCGGTTTCCGTAAGAAGCGGTAATACCAGCCATAGATTGTCGATTTGATAGATCCAATCCGGCAGCAGATCATTTAAAGATCCGAGTCGATCTTTATCGGGCGATTGCGGCGAAAACACCCATTCATCTTTTAGTGCATTGCAAAACGCGGTATCGACGGGCTCATCGACGCTGATATTCGGCAACTGTAAATCGTAAATGCCAATCGGCGTAAAGCGTTGCCCCTGACGTAGCCACAATGCGCCACTCGGGCTTTTAAAAATACCGGCCACCACCTTGATGGCGCGCTCATGAAAATTTTCTTCGCCGGAAGGCTGCGACAAATAGTTGATCAGTTTCAGCCATTCAACTCGGTAATCGTATTTATGGTGGAAAAAATGTTTATTGATCCATACGTTCAAACGCGAGCGCGCCGTTTCGGAAACAAATACGCTGGCGACCGCCAATATGGCGATGAAGAGTACGAGGATTTGAATTACCGCGCCCCATGTACCTCCGTAGAGCTGTACGTAGTAACCGCCGATGGCCATTAATGCGAGAAACGAGCCTGCAACGGTGAGGCTCGTCGTGTAAAACACGGCTGGTCGAGAAAGGGTTAGTTTGGCGGGAAGAATTCCTCGGTTCGCAATTGCACCGGCACCGAGGGTCATGAATAACCCGGCGATCGCGCTGATACTGCCGCGTGCGTGCAGTAAGTCTTCGTCGAGCCGACCGAACATCAGGCTATGCGCAAATAAATAAATGTCGTAGCCGAACATGGAGCCGATCGCCACGCTCAATAATTTAATTAGACGGTTTTGTTGCGTGTTGCGATAAAGCTGTTCGACCGACACAAGACCGACAATGCCAAGTATAAGGCCGACCCATACCAGGGCTCTGCTGTCATCGGCGAGCGGAAACTGCGCGACGAACAAATAGCCGCTGCCGATGAGTGCAGCGATCCAGATGCTCTGAATGATCATGCGTAAGCGGAGAGGCAGAGTTTTGCCCGTGCTGAAGCTCATGCAATTGAGCATGGCGGTGATCCAGGCACCGTCGCGGGCAATTTCGAGGATCAGCATGATCGATGGTTGAAGTGCAAACCAGCGATAATGCACGGCAAATGCGATATGCCACAACGAAGTGACTGCAGCGGCGAGTACCAATGAGCTATGAGCGCTGCGGGCGTACCATAAATACGAAAGAACTAGGGTGAAGGCAAAAAAAATGCAACCACCGGTCAGGTTGCTCAGAAATGTAATCTGATTAAGCTCCATGGATGCGGCGGCGACTCGACGGTTAGCGCATTCGTTGACTTAACGCGATGCTGAAAAGAAATGGCTCTGCTGGATTAGCAGAGCCACAGTATAGCCGGAGACTGTCGTTTCGCCGTTCGATCGGTAGAGATGAATTATTTTCCTACCAGCCGTAAATTGCCGACGATATTTTCCATCGCGCGATCGAACAGCAATCCGTTTTCGAGCGGAGCTGCGCGCCGTTGCTGTAGATCGTAAGCGAAGTCCTTGCGCGATTTTTCCATCACTTTGAATCCAAATCGATTCACGAAGACAAAAGTATCCGAAACCTCGATTTTGGTTGAAAGTTTGCAGCGCAAAATTTTCCCACGCCGACTGTCTTCGTAAGAAATCCATGTGCCGATAGGCAGCGCGTCGGCTTTCTTAATGAATTCGTACGTCAATGCTTTATAGCGAGCCTGTTGTCGTTCGAGGGCGGTCATTTCTTGCCAGGTTTTGCTGCCGGCGCCTGGGGTATGTCCTAGCGATATCGCCTGCTCGACACTGATTGCTTCGAAATTGATCGGCGCTTCGCTTTGCAGCTGATCCAACGTTTCGCCGATTGCGCGTACGGCGCTCTGCGATGCTTCGGCAGTAGTGGAGATTTTTGTCAGGCCGAGTGCGATACGTTGAAGCAGTTCCGGTTTGATTTTGCCGAGTCGTTGCAATGAACGTTGGTCGTCGTGTTTTTGTGCTGCCCAGATTAAATCGTCGACAACCTGCATGGATTCGATCCATTCGGGACTGTCCTCGCCATTTTTTAAATGAACAAGTACCAATAATTGTTGCCACTGGTCGACCAGAAACGCGGTAATGGTGGTCGGCAGCCGCAATTTTTCCAGCTTGGCAAACAGCAATTGCTGAACGACGGATTTGGCTTGCTGCGTTTTCGCCTGGCCCTCAATGGATTGGCTGGTGCGACGCTCTACGAGAGACGTGCGATGTTGCTCTTGCTGAATAAAAGTCTGAAGCTCGGCAAGCTTTTCGGCAAAAATCTGCTCGTTATCGGCGTATTGCTCGTTAATCGTTTGGATAATGTCGAAAATTTTATTGTAGAGCTTATCTTTTTTGATTTGCTCAGCTTCATCCCAGCCAATACTTGCATCTGCAATCACGTTGATCAGTTTGCGCGCAGGATGTCCGGCTTGATTGAAAAAAGATTTGTCCTTCAGGGCAACTTTAAGAATCGGAATTTGCAAGCGACTGATTAACGCTTGAATCGCTACCGGCAGATTGCGATCATCTAGTACGAAATCGAAAAACATCGCGACCAGATTGATGACATCCTCATCAGGCTGTTGCAGCGCATGAGGCGTGGACGGATTGCTCGCGGCGAGTAATGTCTGCACTAGTTGGCGCAAATCGATGGGTTCGATTTCCCCAGCACTATCAGCGGGGGCTAGCGGGTGTTGCTGGGCAGTTAACAGGCTCAGCAGCTCGCCGCTTGCCATTATCGGCCCTGGGTTTGCGCTATACGCATTGTAATTAGGCAGTCGCGTAAGTCCGAGTCGACGCATGCTGGCGAGCAAATTAGTCAGCTCTGCAAAATCGAATTGCAGTTGCGACGCCGCTTGGGTCGCAGCTTGCAGCACCGCGTCAGCCGCCGTGCTAGCCACGGCATCGCTTCCACCGCCATCTGCTTGTTTGTTAATACTGTGCGTAATCTTCGGCAGTATCCCGGCGTTGATGAGCAATTCGTTCGCCGACGTGTAAACCTTGATAAGCTTGCTGGCCACAAGGCGATCGAACTGTTTAAAAATAATAATTTTGGCTTTGATGTTGATATCGAATAATTCGCAAGCTTTTGCGAACGAACGGCAGATGTGATCTGGGTCGAGTGGATTGTTGTCTTGATCGATCGTGACGCGGGGGATTAAATAATCCAGCCGTGTTGTTAAATGATAAAGCGCTTCCTGACAGTTAACGCGAGCCTTGGAGATCATCCCAGTGATAGCGACTTCCTGCTCGAGCGTATCGTTTTGTACAAGACTCAGGCTTTCGGCAATAGCGTTTTCCGACACAGTGCGCGCGGCGTTTGCAGATTGCGCTACGAGAAGAAAACCTTGCTCGAAATTTTGCTTGAATGAATTAATGACACCAGCTTTCTTGAATCTGAGTTCGCGCATCGATTCGAAGTAAAGGTTTTGCTCGGCGTTGCTGCTGGCTCGGCTGGAAAGATCAAAAAACAAATCATCACAATTGCTAAAA
>CBFHCK010000267.1:0-3986 GCA_965653955.1 uncultured Spongiibacteraceae bacterium | reverse complement strand
GACGGCGATTACGCCGATTATCTGACCACAGGCCGCCCCGAGGCGGACGTCAGCGCGCTGCGTTCGTTACGCTCGATGCAGCCGGCCGATTATGCGAAACTCGCGCCGCATGTCGTTGCGCTGCCGCTGGGCACTACGTCGATGAATGTGCCGATCAATGTGAACACCGCGGATGCCGCCGTATTGAGATCGCTATCGCCTACCATTAGCGACTCGCAAGCGGCGCAGCTGATCGCACAACAAAAGAGCAGCGGGTTTCGCGATACCGATGCATTCATGAAAGTGATTGGTTCGACGCAAACGATATCCGCGCCGATCGCTGTCAACTCTGATTACTTCGAGGTGCTTGTCACCGTGAAATACGGCAACCATTGGCAACGCCTGCGCACACAGCTACGTCGCGAAAAAGGCGTAAATGGCAAAGTGGTTTCGTTCGCGGTAATCAGTCGCGTCCGCAGCCCCCTTATCGATGATATCGAATGATGAAACAGCGTCTGGTAATCCACGTTCCCGCTACGCAGTTAAATGGCGCCACGCCGGTTCAGTGGCATCTGTTTGACGAAGACGATCGACTGCAACGCAGCGGCAACACGCCGTTGCAGGATCTGCAATCGACAGCTTCTGGTTCGCCCGTCACCGAAACGTTGGTCATCGTTCCCGGCGAATTAGTGTTGCTGACCGCCGTTAATATTCCCTCGCGCCAGATGCGTCAGATCAAACAGGCATTGCCTTACATGGTCGAGGAGCTCATCGCCGATAACATCGAAGAAGTGCATATGGCGTTACCGGCGACAAAACCGGTCGACGATGCTGCATTGCCGGTTGCTGTAGTGCGACACGAACTGCTGATCAATTGGTTGGATCAGTTGTATCAACATGGCATCAAGCCTGATCGAATTTTCCCGGATAGTCTCACCACGCCATGGCGCGAACATAGCCGCAGCTTTTTTGTCAGCGGCGAGCGCGTGCTGTATCGGGATGGATTATTTAGCGCGCAGGTATTCTTCCGCGCGCAAGCCCCGAATCTGCTGCCGCTATTGGCGCAACAATTCGCGGCTCAGTTGAGCTCGGAGCTCGGCGCCGTTCCGCGTTATTTGCTCGGCAGCGGCAGTGACGATTTCGAAGCGTTATCCGAACTCAAGCCATTACTCATCGAGCAATTGCGTGTCGACGTCGAAACGGTCGAATTCGCGGAAACCTCGGCCGAGGTTCTCGCGGCACAGTCAGTACGACAGCGCGATGAAATCATTAATCTGCTGCAGGGCGGGTACAAGGTTCAGCGTCACGACAGTGCGGCGCGCTGGCGCAAAACGGCGATCGCCGCCGCAATAGGATTATTGATATACACGGGCGTTACGGCGGGGAGCGGCATCTGGTTCAACTGGCAAGCCGATCGCCTCGAAAACGAAACCTTCGCGCTGTATCGACAACTGTTTCCGCAAGAGCGTCGTGTCGTGAGTCCGCGCAAACAAATGCAGGCTCATTTGGGCGGAGGCAGCGGCGTCACCGGCGCGTCCGCGATGCCGCTGTTATCGAAGAGCGCTATCGGTTTGCGCAACAACAATGTGCAGCTCGACGAGTTGCGCTATAGCCAGCAAAAAAATGATCTGCAAATTCAATTGCGTGTTCCGAGCATGGACGTGCTGGATCGCATAAAGCAGCAATTGAACGGTGTCGGGCTCTCGGTCGAAATTAATTCCGCTACTCAGCGCGGAAAAGAAACACTCGGCCGTCTGCATATTCAGGAGCAAAAATCGTGAAGATGCTGCATGCATTGCTGGAAGACGTGCGTAACTGGATCGCATCGACGTTGCTCGCACAGCGCTTATGGGCGCATTACGAAACTGCATCGCCGCGCGAGCAGTTGTCGCTGAAAATTCTCGGCGGCTTTCTGGCAATCGTCGCGTTGTTGCTGCTGGTCATCCTGCCGTTGCATCGTTTCAACGTTGCCGCAATCGCCGATTACCGCGCTCAACATGAAACGCTGCAGTGGATGCAATCGAATCGTGCGGCCATCGGCACCTCGACATTAAAACCGCGCGCACCAGGCGATTCATTGTTGGCGCTGGCGAATCAGCAGGCGCGCAATTTCGGTTTGACCATCCGACGTTACGAGCCCAGCGGCGAAAAAGTGTTGACGATGGCGCTCGAGCAAGTGCCGTTCAATCGCGTCGTGCAATGGCTCGATGCGTTGGAGCGCGAGCACGGTATTACCGCAGTGGAACTTAACGCCAGTCGGCGCAACGAGCCGGGCATGGTCGATGTGCGCGTGGTGTTGCAGGGTTAGCGCGCATGTATAACCACCATTTCGGTTTGGCGGAGGCGCCATTTTCGATTGCGCCGGACCCGCGCTATTTGTTTCTGAGCGAGCAACATCGCGAAGCACTTGCGCATCTTGTTTACGGCATTGGCGACCATGGCGGCTTTGTCGTGCTCACCGGAGAGGTGGGCACCGGTAAAACCACAGTATGTCGATGCCTGCTGCAACAAGTGCCGGAGCATATCGATATCGCGGTCATCGTTAATCCCAAGCTGAATTCGCACGAACTGCTGCAAACGATTTGCGACGAACTCGGCGTGGTTGTGGCGGAGGAGGAGCAGCCGAGCGCCAAACAATTACTCGATGCGTTAAACATGTTTCTGCTGTCGACGCACGCGCGTGGCCGCAACGCGATCCTGATTGTCGATGAAGCGCAAAATCTGGCGCCGGATGTACTCGAACAGTTGCGTTTGTTGACCAATCTGGAAACCAATCAGCGCAAATTATTGCAGCTCATCTTGCTCGGCCAACCCGAGTTGAATGATTTACTGGCACAGCCATCGCTGCGGCAACTCGCTCAGCGAATTACCGCTCGTTACCATTTGCGTCCCCTCGCGCGTGACGAAATCGCCAGTTATATCGAGCATCGATTGGCGGTCGCCGGTGGGCGCACGCATTTATTTTCGAAAGCCGCCATCGCGCAAATCTACCGTTACAGCAAAGGCATTCCGCGCGTCATTAATTTGCTGTGCGATCGCGCATTGCTCGGCGTTTACGCGCAGAACGGTTCGGAAGTCGATATCGGAATGGTGCGAAGGGCTGCGCGCGAGGTTCTGCCTTCCCGTCGCTTCGGTGGCAAAGTCTGGCAATCGCGCACGCGGAATATCGTTGTGGCAACGCTTGTTGTCGCCACTGTCATGGGGATCGGTTATTGGTTATCACAAAATCCGCCGTCGCCCTCGCCAGCCGCTCCGGTAGCTGCTGCAGATAACTGGCGCTCGACGCTGCTGCAAACGGCGCCGAGCAAAACCGCTGCCTTGCAACAGCTTTATCGTTTATGGGGAACCGATAATTCTGCCGTCGCATCGATCGTTGATTGCTCGAACAAAATCGGCGCTTTCAGTTGTATCGAACTCAACGCGCTCGATGCAGCCACGTTGCGCGCATACAACATTCCTGCAGTGCTGGCGTTTCGAACGGAGACCGATAACGTCAGGCACTTCGTTGTATTGAAGAGTTTGCGCGACGATCGCGCCACGCTCGTATTTGATGGTCGCGAATGGATAGTGCCGTGGGCGGACGTGACCCGGAATTGGAATGGTGAAGCGGTTTTGTTGGCGAATGCACCTGTCGAGCAAGCGCCGCTGCAACCGGGCGCCGAAGCCGCGCTGGTTGCGTGGATCGACGAGCGTCTATACCGGCATTTTCATCGCAACGAGCGACGCTGGATTCGGGAGCCGCTTGATTACAGCGACAGGCTGGAGGAGGGGGCGTCGAAGCACGCATGGCTGGCGAGTCATTATCTGGCGTTGCACGAACAAGCTGCGACGACCAATTACCATGCTGAACTGCTGGCGCAGGTTAAGCGGTTTCAACAGGAACAGGGGCTGCCTCAAAACGGCGTAGTCGATTTAACTACCGTGTTCGCTTTGATACGAGCCGATGGCGCGCCGCAGTTGAGCGATGCCGTGCAGAAACGGGATAGCTGATTGTGTCGCTGATTCTC
>CBFHCK010000266.1:0-3997 GCA_965653955.1 uncultured Spongiibacteraceae bacterium | reverse complement strand
TTTCTTTCGCGAAAATTTTATTGTTATCGCAATCGATATTTTTTCGGATCAATTTTCGCCGCTTTTGCCATTGATCGATTCAGCCAAAGTACGTGGCCTCATGCTTACTTCCGAACATGAAGCCTGGTGCGCGCATCCACTTTATCCGGAAATCAGCTATGCATTGACGCGGCTTATTTCGGAGCCCGGAGCATCATTGCAATCAGTCTTTGATTGCACAAAACAAATCGGCAGCCGCCTAACCACTTACGAGTAAATTCAGACATGAGGAGCATGTTATGAGCAACGAGAGTACACAGAAAAAGTTATCACGAGTTCGTCCGCCCCGCGTTCAAATCACTTATGACGTTGAAATTGGCGATGCCATAGAAACAAAGGAGCTGCCATTCGTACTCGGTGTCATGGGCGACTACAGCGGAAACAAAAAGGAGCCTCTCGAAAAGCTGAAGGATAGAAAATTCGTTCAAATCGACAAGGATAATTTTGACGACGTGCTGAAAGGTATGGCTCCCAGATTGACTCTTCAAGTCGAAAATAAATTAAAGGACGATAACAGCCGGATGGCAGTCGAACTGAATTTCGAGAAGCTTGAGGATTTCGAACCAGGTCGTATCGTCGATCAGGTCGATCCACTGAAACAATTGCTGGAAATTCGCGGCAAGCTTTCCGATCTGCGAAACAAAGTTATCGGTAACGATAAGCTTGAAGAGTTGCTCGACGAGGTTGTGCGAGACACTGAAAAGCTGAAAACCATTGCTGCTGAAACAGCGGCCGAATAAAGGGAGATTATTTTGTGACTATGACGGCCGAAGTTGCGCAGGAAAAAGATGTCGGGGAGGCGCGTTCACTGCTGAATGACATCGTTGATCAAAGTCGTGTTGCGGTAAATGAATCTGAAAAATCGCACACCCGAAACTTGATTGGCGAATTGGTCGATCAAGTATTGTCGGGTACCGTAACCGTTTCTACAGATTTGGTGGCTAGCATCGATGCACGCGTAGCCGAGCTTGATCGACTCATTTCAGCGCAATTGAACAGCATTATGCATGCGCCTGAATTTCAGAAACTCGAAGCGTCATGGCGAGGACTCAAATATCTCGTTCGCGAGTCTGAAACCAGCACTATGCTTAAAATCAAAGTTTTGAATACCTCTAAAAAAGATTTAATTAAGGATTTCAAGACAGCCTCGGATTTCGATCAAAGCGCGTTGTTTAAAAAAGTCTACGAAGAAGAATACGGCACTTTCGGTGGTGGTCCTTACGCTGCATTGATAGGCGATTACGATTTTGGGCGCCATGCAGAAGATTTCTATCTGCTCGATCAGGTTTCTCACGTCGCTGCCGCTGCGCACGCGCCTTTTATTTCCGCAGCATCGCCCACGCTGTTTGGTTTGGATTCGTTCACCGATATCGGTAAGCCGCGGGATCTGGCGAAAGTGTTCGATACAGTTGAGTACGCCAAGTGGAAAGGCTTTCGAGAAACGGAAGATTCGCGTTATGTCGGCCTCGTGCTGCCTAACGTACTGGGGCGTTTACCGTATGGGCGAAATACCGTTCCGGTAGAGGAGTTTAATTTCGAAGAAGATTGTGATGGCTCGAATCACGATAAATATCTTTGGACAAATGCATCCTATGCATTCGCCACGCGTCTGACAGAGGCATTTTCGAGTTATGGTTGGCTGGCGGCAATTCGCGGTGTTGAAGGCGGCGGGCTAGTCAATAATTTACCGACTCACACCTTCCAAACCGATGATGGCGAAATCGCCCTGAAGTGTCCGACCGAAGTGGCGATTACTGATCGCAACGAGAAAGTGTTATCCGATCTCGGTTTCATTTCGTTAGTGCATTGCAAAAATACGGATTACGCGGCGTTTTTCAGCGGTCAATCGACGCAGAAAAACAAGGTGTACAACACCGATGTAGCGAATGCGAATGCGCGATTGTCATCACAGCTACCTTATATTTTTGCAGTGTCGCGTATAGCGCATTACATGAAGGCTATCATGCGCGACAAGATCGGTAGTTTCGCCTCTCGCCAAGGGGTTCAGGATCATCTCAATACATGGCTTTCGCAATATGTGCTTTTAGATGATTCCGCCAGCCAGGAATCGAAAGCGAAGTTCCCACTGAGAGAGGCGCAAGTAGATGTGGTCGAGGTGCCTGGCAAGCCGGGTGTTTATCGCGCTGCTGCTTTCTTGCGTCCGCATTTTCAATTGGACGAGCTTACGATTTCTTTGCGCTTGGTTGCTGAGCTGCCGAAATCTAGCCGCTGATATGGCGCGCACTGAATAAGCGATGTGATTCATCGCTTAATTAACACAAGGATGTGGTGGTACCTCCGAGAGAGAAACGTCTTGGAATTAAACCGCCGAAAATGGTTTTTGGCGTGCCACAAGAGTTGCTCAGGATGAGCTTATTGTGGCGAAATTTTATCTCCCAACAAACTCGACAAGGAGTCAAACATGGCGTTTGATGCGTTTTTGAAAATCGATGGAATTCCGGGCGAATCGACGGATGATAAACATAAGGATTGGATCGAGGTAACCCAATTCAGTCAGGGTATGGCTCAACCTGCATCGGCGACGGCAAGTTCGGCTGGCGGCGCAACAGCAGAACGCGTGGATTTTGATACGTTCAACATTCAACATCTGCTGGACAAAGCCAGCCCGAAAATCTACGAAGCTTGCGCAAGCGGCAAGCACATCAAGGAAGTCATTCTGGAGCTTTGCCGTGCTGGTGGCGACAAAATGAAATACATGGAAGTGAAACTGGAACAGGTTGTAATTTCCAGCATCACATCCAATGGTACTGCTGGCGAAGGTTTCCCTAGCGAAACCGTTTGTTTTTCTTACGGCAAAATTAAATGGACTTATGCGCAACAAAAACGTGCTGATGGCACCGGTGGCGGTAACGTCAACGCTGGTTGGGATTTGACGACGAATAAAGTCGCCGCCTAATCGGGTTCAAGGTCCGCGCTTCGGCGCGGACTCTCTGCTTTTTTGTTACTGAATATATATTGGAATATTCATCAGCATGGATGTGTTATCCAATCTGCTTGCAGCCTTTGCCTCGGCGTTCAATCAGGACCGGCGCTTATTCACGCTGCATTTTTCCGACGCCAGTCTCGATAGCGAATTGCTGCCGCATACCATCACCGGTGAAGAACATATTTCGGCACCGTTCGTATTCACGGTGGAATGCCTAAGCTCGGATGTCACGCTCGAATTAAAAGCCTTGCTCGGCCACGGCGTCGATATCGCGATTCAGCGCAACGATGGCAGTGAGCGCGTGGTGTCAGGTGTGGTCACGGCCGCGCAGCAGCTCGGCAGCGATGGCGGTTTTGCCCGCTACGGACTAACAGTCGAGCCGGCTTATAGCGCGTTGAAGTGGCGCCGTAACAGCCGCGTGTTTCAGGACAAAAGCGTGGTCGAGATCGTCGGTTTGATCCTCGACGAACACATTCAACGCAATCCCGTATTCGCGCAGTGCTTTCGCTATCGTCACCAGCTCACGCAAACGTATTCGCCACGCAGCTATTGCCAACAGTACCGCGAAACCGATTTTGCATTTATCGACAGGCTGCTGCGCGAAGAGGGCATTTCGTATGTTTTCGATTTCGAGCATGGCGGCGATCAGGTGGGCTTGCACACGCTGGTGCTGTTCGATGCGGGAAGCGACTTGGCTCCCGCTCCGCAATCCGCCATTCGTTTTCACCGCGCGGATGCCACCGAAGATGAGGACACGATTACCGACTGGCAGGCGCATCGCCAGATTCAACCCGGCGCGGTACAGCTCGCCAGCTTCGACTACAAGGGCGTGTACACACAGCAAGGCAGCGATAGCAGCGCCATCGATCACGGCGATGCCGGTTCCGGCTTAACGGCGGGGCTTGAAGACTACGACCCGCAAGCGCTGTATTACGGCAGCGACAACAGCGAGTTGAATCGCTATGCATTGCTGCGCCAGCAGGCGCACGACCTGCGCAGCAAAATATTTTC
>CBFHCK010000265.1:0-4009 GCA_965653955.1 uncultured Spongiibacteraceae bacterium | reverse complement strand
AAATGGAAATTTAATCGCGCAGACCGATATTGCCGGCGGTCGCCACGCGACGACGTGGCAGGATCCTTTTAAAAAGCCGTGTTATCTGTTTGCGCTCGTCGCGGGCGATCTTTCCTGCCTCGAAGATCAATTCACGACGATGAACGGTCGCAACGTAACGTTGCGTATTTATGTCGAGCCAAAAGATATCGATAAATGCGGCCACGCGATGGCTTCGCTGAAGCATTCAATGCGTTGGGACGAGCAGGTTTACGGTCGCGAATACGATCTGGATATTTTCAATATCGTCGCGGTCGATGATTTCAATATGGGGGCGATGGAAAACAAAAGCCTCAATATTTTCAATACATCGTGCGTACTCGCGCATCCATCGACAACAACCGATATGGGTTTTCAGCGCGTCGAAGGTGTTGTCGCGCACGAATATTTTCACAACTGGTCCGGTAATCGCGTGACCTGCCGCGATTGGTTTCAGTTGAGTTTGAAGGAAGGGTTTACGGTATTTCGCGACGCGGAATTCTCGGCCGATATGGGGTCGCGCACCGTGAAGCGCGTCGAGGATGTGAGCTTGCTGCGCACACTGCAATTCGCTGAAGACGCAGGGCCGATGGCGCATCCGGTTCGGCCCGATTCGTATATGGAAATTTCTAATTTTTATACGCTGACGGTGTACGAAAAGGGTTCCGAAGTTGTGCGCATGTTGCACGAATTGCTCGGCGCCGAATTATTTCGCAAAGGCACCGATTTATATTTCGAGCGTCATGACGGGCAAGCAGTCACTTGCGACGATTTCGTGCGGGCGATGGAAGAAGTCAGCGGCAGAGATCTGGCGCAATTTCGTCGCTGGTATACGCAAGCGGGTACTCCACGCGTCGATGTGAGTGGTCATTACGATGAAGATGCGCGCACCTATACATTGAGCGTGCGGCAATCGTGCACCGTCACGCCCGGCCAGCCGCGTAAGGAGCCGATGCATATTCCGCTCGCGATGGCATTGCTCGGCGATGCCGGCGCACTGCGTTTGCAGTTAGAAAATGCCGAAGCAAATCATGAAAGTGCCGACAATACCGAACTCGTGCTCGATATCACGCAGCCGGAACAACAATTCACGTTCATCGATATTCCGGAAAAGCCGGTGCCGAGTTTATTGCGCGGTTTCTCAGCGCCGGTGAAATTGCATTTTCCCTATTCGCGCGATGAGCTGATGTTTTTGATGAGCAGCGACAGTGATGGTTTTTGTCGCTGGGACGCGGGTCAACAGCTGTCGGTGGCGATATTGAGCGATATGATCGCGGCGTATCAGCTCGGCGTGGATATGCGTATCGATGAGCGGTTGATCGATGCGTTCAGAGTATTGCTCACCGACGATACGCTCGACCGCGCGATGGTGGCGTTGATGCTGACGTTGCCGAGCGAAAATTATCTCGCCGAAATCTACGATGTCGCCGACGTCGCGGCGATTCATGCCGCGCGGCAGGCGTTGCGTTGCCAAATTGCAAAATCATTGCGTGCGGAGTTGTGGCAGACCTATCAGGCGAATCGCAGTAGCGAACCTTACAAAGCCGACGCTGCACAAATTGCGCAGCGCAGCTTGAAAAATACCTGCCTTGCGTATTTGATGTTGCTCGAAGAACCGGGCATTACGTCGGCGTGCGTGGAGCAGTTCGAATCGGCAAATAACATGACCGATGTGATGGCGGCGTTAACGGCGCTCGTCAACAGTCAGCAGGCCGATGCAAAAGCGCAGGCACTCGAACAGTTTTATTCGCGCTGGCAACATGAATCGCTCGTCGTCAATCAATGGTTCCAGGTACAGGCGACCTGCGTATTGCCGGGTACGCTCGAAACGGTGCAGCAATTGATGCAGCATCCGGCGTTCGATATTAAAAATCCCAATAAAATACGTGCATTGATCGGCGCATTCGCAGCGCAGAATGCAGTGAATTTTCATCGTACCGATGGCGCCGGTTATCGTTTTCTCGCGGATCAGGTGATTGCGTTGAATCGCATGAATCCGCAAATCGCATCGCGGCAATTGGCGCAGTTATCAAAGTGGCAAAAATATCCAGTGCAGACACAGCAACGCATGCTGGCTGAATTGCGGCGTATCGCCGCCGAACCGGATCTATCGCGCGATGTGTATGAAATTGTCGCGAAGAGCCTGGCGCAGGCGGATCAGCCGAACAATTAATCGAACAGGAGCTAAAGATGCAAATTCGCCCACGCCGTTCTGCGTTATACCTGCCGGGCAGCAATCAACGTGCGTTGGAAAAATCGAAAACCTTATCGATCGATGCGGTGATTCTCGATCTCGAAGATGCGGTTGCGCCCGATCAGAAAATCGCAGCGCGCGATCAGGTGGCCGCGGCGGTGAAGGCGGGCGGCTTCGGAAATCGCGAAGTCGTCATTCGCATCAACGCCTTGTCGACTGCCTGGGGACGCGATGATTTAGCAGCCGCTGCCGCAGCGCAACCGGCGGCGATTTGTGTACCGAAAATGGAATCCGCCGAGCAGGTCCGTGAAGTCGCCGCTGCGCTCGACGCGTGCAACGCCTCGAAAGACATCGGTATCTGGGCGATGCTTGAAACACCGCTCGGCATTTTAAATGCGGCGCAAATCGCGTCCGCGCATTCGCGCATGAAGGTGTTAGTAATGGGCACGTCGGATCTGGCGAAAGATTTGCGCGTGCCGCATACGCCGGATCGTCTCGGTTTTGTGACTTCGCTTGGATTGTGTGTGCTAGCCGCGCGCGCGTATGGGCTCGATATTCTCGATGGCGTACATCTCGATTTAAGCGGTGGCGATGAGTTTCGCGCTATTTGCGAACAAGGCCGTCAATTGGGATTCGACGGAAAAACACTGATTCATCCGAATCAGATTGTCGCGGCAAATCAAGTTTTCGGCCCGGGCATCGAAGCGATCGAACGCGCGAAACGAATTATCGCGGCGTGGGAAGAGGCAGAGCGCGAAGGAAAAGGCGTTGCGGTGCTCGATGGTAAACTCGTCGAAAATCTGCATGCGGCGGAAGCGCAGCGTATCTTGGCAATCGCCAACTCGATCAATGCAATGCAGTAATCCAATTCGCGATCAGCGCAGTTGACGCATCTGTATCGCAGCGGGGATTAATACCAGTAAAAATAATAAAAAGGCGATCGAATAGCTGCCGCCGACATCGCGCAGCGACGCGGCAATAACCGAACCAGCGGCACCGATGGCGAGAAAGGTGCCGCTTAATCCCATCACTTGGCCGAATGCCCGCGTGTCGAAGCGCGATGCTATTGTTGCGCCGAGTAGTGGCAGATAACCCGCATAGACAAAGCCAAGAATTGCAGTGCCGACAGATAGCAATACGTAACTGGATGCGGCGCTAATGCACAGAATCGATACGATCATGCCGGCGACGACACACCACAACAAAACGCGCTGATCCAAACGATCGGATAATTTACCGAACAGTATTTTTCCGATCAGCATCAGTACTGATAACTGCGCGACGAGAAAAGCAGTTTGTTGTTGGGTCACTCCGATGTCCTGAGCGTATGCGCCCAGATTCATTTGAATCGCATTGAATGTCAGCAGCAGCGGCATGAAGCTCAATACGATAATGCGGAAATCGGGCGAGCGCAGAATTTCCGCAGTACTCAATGCCGCTGGTTTTTCAGTGGGTTGGTTGAGGGAGTATTCGAGCAACGTCGCTTCTTCGTGTGGCGGACGGCGTTGCAATATGCGCCACGCTATCGGTGTTACGACAATGGAGCTAATTGCTGCGAGTGCAATAAAGGTCGCACGCCAGCCGAAATGATCCATTAATAGTGCGGCAAGCGGGGGCATTAAAAATCCACCGAGCGACGTACCCAATGTGGCGCAGGCGATGGCGAGACCGCGATCTTGGGTGAACCATCGCGTCGCCAGGGTCTGCGCCGCCATCGCACCGGTCAGCACGAGTCCGAGCGGTAGCACTAATAAATACACCGCAATGATTTGCCATACCGCTTGCGCCAATGCGATC
>CBFHCK010000264.1:0-4040 GCA_965653955.1 uncultured Spongiibacteraceae bacterium | reverse complement strand
CGCCGATGGCTACTACCTCTATCGGCATCAGTTCGGCTTCAAGACTGCGGAAGGGGCTGCGCTGAATGCCGACCTCCCATCCGGCAAGGCCAAAGTCGACGAATATTTCGGCGCGGTCGAAGTGTATTACCACGCGCTTGATGTCACCGTCAGCGGCATTCCGCAACAACCATTCACGCTCGCGGTCACCGCGCAGGGTTGTGCCGATGCCGGGCTGTGTTATCCACCGAACACGCGCTATCTCGCGATCGATCCGATCGCTAAAACCGCTGAATTCATCGCCAAACCTGCGACTGCTTCGACATCCGGCACCAAGACCAAATCGGCGCCTACCGAAACCAACACCGGCAGCTGGCTCGCCATGTTGCTGCTCGCCGCGCTCGGCGGCAGCATTCTGAATCTGATGCCGTGCGTATTCCCGGTACTGAGCCTGAAAGTGCTCGGCTTCGCCAGCCACCACGAAAAGCATCAGGCATGGCACGGCATGGCGTATACCGCCGGCGTCGTGCTGAGCTTTTTGCTGGTCGCAGTAATTCTGCTGGCACTGAAAGCAGCAGGGCAGGCCGTTGGCTGGGGCTTTCAATTGCAACAACCGTGGTTCGTCGGTGCATTGGCCTACCTCTTTTTCGCGATGGGCCTGAGTCTGTCGGGATTCTGGGAACTCGGCGGCAGCTGGATGGGCCTGGGCAATAACCTAGCAACGCGCCCCGGTTATAGCGGCAGCTTTTTTACCGGCGTGCTGGCGACACTGGTCGCGAGTCCATGCACCGCGCCATTCATGGGAAGCGCTCTCGGCTATGCCGCAACACAAAGCGCACCGAAGGCGCTCGCGGTATTTGCCGCACTCGGTTTCGGCATGGCGCTGCCAATGTTGATTCTCTGCCTGAGCCCGAAACTGCTCGCGTATGTCCCCAAGCCCGGTATGTGGATGGAACGCTTCAAGCAAGCGCTGGCATTTCCGCTGTACGCGACGGCGATCTGGCTGTGCTGGGTGGTCGGACGCCAGGGCGGCGCCACGGCGATGGCGGCAATCTTGCTCGGCGCATTAATTCTCACGCTGGGATTATGGCTGTGGCGCTTCGGGTTGATCGGTCGCAGCGTGGCAGCGGCCGGTTTCGCGCTCGCACTGGCAATACTCGCCGGCCCGTGGCTCTCGGCAAGCAAGCTGGAAACGCAAACAACGTCGCGCGAATGGCAGCCGTATAGCGAACAGGCGCTGGCCGATTTGCGGACCGCCGGCAAACCGGTATTTCTGAATGTCACGGCCGATTGGTGCATCACCTGCCTGACCAACGAAGAAGTCGCGTTAAGTAGCACAGCGGTAAAAACCGCGTTCGCGCAGAACGGCATCACGTATATGAAGGCCGACTGGACCCACTACGACGAGGTCATCACCAAATTGCTCGCGCGCTTCGGTCGCAACGGTATTCCTCTATATGTGTTCTTTCCCGCCGACAAAAACGCCGAGCCTATCGTCCTACCGCAATTGCTGCGCCCTTCCACTGTCGTCGATGCCGTGAGCAATCCGAACAGCTGATCTTCGGCTTGAGCGGATTTCGCGCTATTTGCCCCGATTGTGCCCCCATCCTCGCTAATTGTGTTGCACAGCTTCCGGCGATTGATGCACAATCGCCGCCCATGTCGCGACCATCTCACCGTTGCGCGGCGCATATAACAATTCTCGGGAGCGCTCATGGCGTCGATTCTGGTCTTGCACGGACCCAATCTGAATTTGCTGGGAACCCGCGAACCTGAGATTTACGGTGCCGCCACGCTCGCCGATATCGACCGACTGCTGACGCAACAAGCGCAAGCTGCCGGGCATCAGCTCAACACTTTCCAAACCAATGCAGAACACGAACTGATCGATCGCATTCATCGCGCGAAGACCGATGGCGTAGCGTTCATTCTGATCAATCCCGGCGCCTTCACGCACACCAGCATCGCGCTGCGCGATGCGTTGCTCGGCGTGCAAATTCCGTTTATCGAGCTGCATCTTTCCAATGTGCATGCCCGCGAGCCGTTCCGTCGCCATTCGTATCTATCGGATGTCGCGGTCGGCGTGATCTGCGGTTTCGGCGCGAAAAGCTACGAACTGGCCCTACAAGCGGCGATCTCGCGAGTCGCGCCGTAATCACGTTTTTACTTCAGCCACTAATTGCAACTTCAACAACTAACTGACACGACCAGAGAGAGACGATGGATATTCGCAAAGTCAAAAAACTGATCGAATTGCTCGAAGAATCGAATATCGACGAAATCGAAATTAAGGAAGGCGAGGAATCGGTTCGCATCAGCCGCAATAACGCGAGCAGCATGGCACCGCAGTTCTATGCCGCACCGCAAATGGCTGCCGCACCGATTGCCGCTGCTCCGGCCGCCGCGCCGGTTGCTGCTGCCGCCGCAGCACCTGAAGCCAAACCTGCGACTAACGGCCATATCGTGAAATCGCCGATGGTGGGTACGTTCTATCGTTCGCCATCGCCCGGCTCGCCGAGCTTTGTCGAAGTCGGCAAGCACGTCAAAGTCGGCGATGTCATTTGTATCGTCGAAGCGATGAAAATGATGAACCAGATCGAAGCCGATAAAGCCGGTGTGGTCGAGGCAATCCTGGTCGAAGATGGCCAGCCGGTCGAATTCAACCAGCCGTTGATCACCATCGTTTAATTCCCACGCAGGCAAAGAACCGGGACATTCCATGCTCGAAAAAGTCGTTATCGCCAACCGCGGCGAAATTGCGCTCCGCATCCTGCGCGCCTGTCGCGAATTGGGCATTAAAACCGTCGCGGTGCATTCCACCGTCGATGCCGATCTGATGCACGTGCGCCTCGCCGACGAATCGGTCTGTATCGGCCCGGCGCCATCGCCCAAAAGCTATCTGAACGGACCGGCGATCATCAGCGCCGCCGAAATCACCGACGCTGTCGCGATTCACCCGGGTTACGGCTTTCTCGCCGAAAACGCCGATTTCGCCGAACAGGTCGAAAAGAGCGGCTTCGTCTTCATCGGTCCAACTGCCGATGTGATCCGCCTGATGGGCGACAAAGTCTCTGCCATCGCCGCGATGAAAAAGGCCGGTGTACCGACCGTGCCCGGGTCGGATGGCCCGATCACCGAAGATCAGGACCAGACGTTGAAAGTTGCGCGTCGAATCGGCTACCCGGTCATCATCAAGGCCGCAGCGGGCGGCGGCGGACGCGGCATGCGTGTCGTGCATAGCGAAGCCGCTCTGCTGAACGCGATTTACGTGACGCAATCGGAAGCGAAAGCGGCATTCGGCGACGATACCGTCTACCTCGAAAAATTCCTCGAAAACCCGCGCCACGTCGAGATTCAAGTGCTCGCCGACGGCCAGGGCAACGCCGTTGCGCTCGGCGATCGCGACTGCTCGCTACAGCGCCGCCACCAGAAGGTGCTCGAAGAAGCGCCGGCCCCGGGCATTCCCGACAAAATCCGCGCCGACGTGTGGAAAGCCTGCGTCGATGCGTGCGTCAGCATCGGCTATCGCGGCGCAGGCACGTTCGAGTTCCTGTACGAGGACGGCCGCTTCTACTTCATCGAAATGAATACGCGCGTGCAGGTCGAACATCCGGTCACCGAGATGATCACTGGCATCGACATCATCAAAGAACAGCTGCGCATCGCGTCGGGTCAGAAGTTGTCGATCCGCCAACAGGACGTCAAGTTGAACGGCCATGCATTCGAGTGCCGCATCAACGCCGAAGATCCGAAAACCTTCGTTCCATGCCCCGGCAAGGTGACGCATTTTCATGCGCCGGGCGGCCCTGGCGTGCGCGTCGACTCGCACCTGTACAGCGGTTATACCGTGCCACCGAATTACGATTCGATGATCGCCAAGATCATCACGCACGGCGACACCCGCGAACAGGCATTGAACCGGATGCGGCAGGCGCTCGACGAGCTCGTCGTTGAAGGCATTCGCACGAACCAGGATCTGCAACGCATGCTGGTGCGCGATGCAGGCTTCCGCGAAGGCGGCGTCAACATTCACTACCTGGAGCACAAACTGAAATCCTGAT